>JBDTTN010000001.1:0-25602 GCA_039930625.1 Gemmatimonadota bacterium
CGCAGAGGGGCTCGACGCCCCGAGGGCCGTCGCTCCGGGGCAGGCAGGCGTCGGCATCCTGCAGGCCTTCGGCCAGGGTACGGAGGAGATTTGGAGAGACGAAGGGCATGTCCCACGCGGCGAGGACAACCGGGGCCGGCGCCTCAAGGACCGCGGAGTAGATGCCTCCTAGGGAGCCCATTCCGGGCCGTGCATCGGGAACCACCCGGAGATCGGCGCGCCAGGTACCGGCGTCCGGGGCGTTGGCGACAAGCAGCGGCAGGGCACCGAAGGCAGCTTCGAACGCGGCGACGAGCCGATCGAGGATCCGGATGCCGCCGACCAGCTCCAGACCCTTCGGCCGGCCGCCGAATCGGCTGGCCTGGCCGCCAGCGATGATGGCCCCGTGAATCAATAGCGCTTCCCGCGTTTGCGTTCGAGCACCACGTCGAAACCGACGGTGAAGCTCAGGAGGTGCTTTCCCACCGGCGCGCTGCCGGGGATCAGGCCCTGGCGGTCGGTGGGCCCATTGATCGCGGGAACTCGGACCCAGTTGTCCCGCACCTCGAACCGAAGCTGGTAACCGCGCCCGACCACCGCCACCACGCCGCCACCCAGCGAATAGTACGGCTGCAGGTTGGCGGGATTGCCGTCGTCGTAGAGTGGCAGGTCCGCGGTGCCGCCGGAAGTGGAGTGGCTGCCGCCGGTCTTGAGGAAGCTCTGCTGCGAGACCACGAAGCCGAGGTTGCCCCGGATGTACGGGTGCACCGGCTGATTGCTCCAGATACGGTAGATACCTCCAACGGAGACGGCGGCGGAGGTGGCGCTCCGGGTCGAGCGGTTGAGGGAGCTGCAGAGGTCGGAGGTGATGGCTGCTCCCTGCGTGGCCACCAGGCTGCAACTGTCGCGGGTGCCGAGTCCGAGAAGCTGCGCCTCGACGTTGAATCCCAGATGCTCACCCGGGAAGTAGGTGCCCGAGAAGACCACGTCGAGGCTGTTCCGGAAGTGGCGGGAGACCGAGAGGGTATCCACGACGCCGCTCGCCACATCGAACGGCTGGTTGCCGACGGTCCACAGCGTGCCGCCACCGGTCGTCTCGCCGATTCCGATCGTGAACATCAGGCGGGCCTGATCGACGGTGGACTGGGCCGAGACAGCGGCCGGGATCAGGAGCAGGATTGTCAGGCAGTGCAGATGGCGCATCAGGTGCTCGTGAGCCACGGGTGATCCACCATGAGACAACGGTTCATGACCACGGGAATGCCGGCCGACTCGAGGCCCGCGCGCACTCCTTCGTCCGCCACCCCGACCTGCATCCACACCAGCTTCGGGTGCAGCGCCACCAGATCGTCGGCCAGGGCCGGCACCGCATCGGAGCGCCGGAAGATGTTGACGATGTCGATCGGACCGGCAGCGGCGGCGGCAGCGCGCAGATCCGGATACGCCAGTTCCCCCAGAATCGTCTCACCGCCGGGCCGCACCGGTACGATCCGATAGCCAGCCTCCTGCAGGTACTCGGCGACCTCGTGACTGGGCCGGTCCCGCCGCGGCGAAAGGCCGACGATGGCTATGGTCCGGCTCTGTCGGAGCAGTGCGCCCAGCGTGGCGCGTTCATCGCTCATGCGAGGCTTCGCGATTGTGGAGGAAGACGAACGATCTGTCGCCGACCGGCCGTCGCTGGAACCGTGGAGACGGTGGCCCGGCTTGCCACGAGCACACCGTCAGTCGCGGTAGTTCAGTCGAGGCCGGTGCACTCCGCGTGCAGCGTCGAGTCCTCGGCAATCCGGACCCGCGTCAGGCGCACGCCGGAAGGGAGACGTCCCGCAATGCGACGAAACAGGTATTCGGCGAGCGCTTCACAGGTCGGGATCCGGGCTCCGCCGGCGAACCCGTCCACGTCCCGGTTCAGGTCCTTGCCCTCGAGCGGAGCCCGCACCTCGTCCGCGAGGATCCGGTCCAGCAGGGCGAGGTCGACGAGCATCCCCGATCGGCTGTCCACCGGTCCCGACACGGAGACGGCGCAGGTGTAGTCGTGCGGGTGGGATTCGGTGAGCGGGCCGAAGCTGGCCCGGTTCTGCTCTGCCGACCAGGCTGCCATCCAGAGATGATGGGTGGCGTGGAACTGCAGCACCCGCGTCAGGCTTGTCGGCATGCGACCCGCTAGAACGAGTAGCTGAGTCCCGCCCGGAATTCGCGCGCACCGCTCCACTCCTCGCGCTTGCTTCCCGGCAGAACGGAGTTGGGGTGTTTGGTAACGTCCCCCGACGGTTGCGCGGCCGGATCCAGATTGTAGGCGAGCGGATACTTGAGTTTCCAGAAGAGCTGGCGCGCCTCCAGCCGTACGTGCAGCGACTTGCTCAGAAAGATCCGGAGGCCTGCCGCAGGCGCCAGGTAGATCTTGCCGCCGAACTTGTAGCCGCTCGAGTCCTTCACCGAGGCCGGGAGGCCCCCGCCATCCATGAAGCCCGCGGAGCCGCCGATGAACGGCGCGAGCCGGTTCCAGCTCTTCCGCCCGGTGAAGTTGATCTGCAGTGCCAGCTCCAACATCGTGACGGCCTGCTTCGCCGGTCCGTCCACCCGATTGGCGACGCTGTCCGCGGCGCTGACAACCAGGCGCTCCAGATCGCCGCGCGCGACGCTCAGGCCCAGCTGAATCGGCGCGCCCACCCGGACATCGAAGCGCACCCCGTAACTCTGACCATTGTGCGGACCGACGCCGATCGAGCCGCCATCCCCACCGATATCACCGACCAACAGGGTGAAGGAGCGGCCGCCCGGAATGTCGCGGTAGGGGGAGGAGCCAGGAGGGTGTCCCACCTGCGCGGCGAGGGGGCCCGCCAGCACCATCAGGGTCAGGGTACGCGTGAGGAGTCGATGCATTGGGGAATAGTAAGGGGGGGAGTTCCGAGTTCCGAGTTCGATATCCGGAGGATCGGCGCAGGGGATTGGAATTCGATGCTCGGCCTCAACCCGGAACTCGCAACTCGGAACTCGGAACTCGGAACTCGGAACTCGGAACTCGAATCTACATCACCCGCAGATCCCGACCGGTCATCTCCGGAGGCGGTTCGATGCCGAGGAGACGAAGCACGGTGGGTCCGACGTCACACAGCGCGCCGCCATCGCGGAGACCGCGAGCCCCGGCGCGGATCGCCACCAGCGGCACCGGGTTGGTGGTGTGGGCGGTGTGCACGCCACCGGTGGCCGGATCGATCATCTGCTCGCAGTTGCCGTGGTCCGCGGTGACCAGCACCGTGGCGCCCGCCGCCTCCGCGGCGGCGAGCACGCGGGCGAGACAGCGGTCTACCGTTTCCACCGCGGTGATCACCGCCGGGAGCACGCCGGTGTGGCCCACCATGTCGGCGTTGGCAAAATTGCAGAGCATGAAATCGTGGGCCTTCCGCTCGATCGCCTGCACCAGCACATCGGTGATGCCGGCCGCGCTCATCTCCGGAGCGAGATCGTAGGTCGCTACCTTCTGCGAGGGTACCAGCGAGCGCTCCTCGCCCTTGTACGGCGGCTCATAACCGCCATTGAAGAAGTAGGTGACGTGCGGGTACTTCTCGGTCTCCGCCGTGCGCAGCTGGGTACGGCCGTGATTGGCCAGGACCTCCGCAACGATCTTCGCCATGGTGAAGGGCGGGAATGCCTGCGGCACCGGAAAGGTCCGGTCGTACTGGGTCATGGTGACCATCGCGAGTCGCGGGCGACCCGAGACGTCGAACCCGTCGAAGCCTTCGATCATCAGTGCCCGGACGATCTGCCGCATCCGGTCGCTGCGGTAATTGAAGCAGAAGACCCCATCGCCGTCGCGGAGCGGCGCGACGGGGGCCCCGTCCCGCTGCAGGACGATCGGTTTCACGAACTCATCGGTTTCGCCCCGCGCGAGCGCCGCCTGCACCGCGGTCGCGGCATTGTCGGCGGGCGCGCCGATGCCGCGTACTATCGCATCGTAGGCGATCCGGGTTCGCTCCCAGCGGCGGTCCCGGTCCATGCCGAAGTAACGCCCCACCAGCGAGGCGATCACCGCCTTGCCGGGCGCGAGTCGCGCAATGTCCTGCTCGAGCTGTCGTACTACCTGTGTGCCGATCGCGGGGAGAGTGTCCCGCCCGTCGAGGAAACCGTGAATGGCGATGCGGGGCACCTCGGCCCGGACGCCGAGTTCGATGCAGGCGAGCAGATGCTGGTCGATGGCGTGCACTCCGCCGGGCCCGAGCAGGCCGACGAGATGCAGGGTGCCGCCGCTCTGCTTCAATTGCGCGCAGAGGGCGCGGAGCGGCTCGAGCTGGAAGAACGATCGGTCGGCGATGCTCTGGGAGATGCGGACCAGGTCCTGCGGAACGATACGCCCGGCGCCGAGGTTGAGGTGTCCCACCTCGGAGTTGCCCATCTGGCCCTCGGGTAATCCAACCGGGAGTCCGCTCGCGTGGAGAAGGGTACGCGGCTGACTCGCCCAGAGCCCATGCCAGATGGGCGTTTGTGCCAGTTCGATCGCGTTGCCTTCACGGCCTTCCCGGTAGCCCCAGCCGTCCAAAACGACGAGGATCACCGGACCCGCCGGCCCGTGCGTGTTTGACATGACTCTCCGGCGTTTCTACAATCGAGGTCGTGCGAGACGCGCCACAATCTACTTCGCCCCTCTGCCGCCTACCAGCCTTGGCGGCTGTTCTCCTCACACTGCTCGCGACATCGCTCGCGGGGCAGGCCACCCTCCGGCTTGCCCAGCAGACCCGATTCACCAAGGTCCCCGGCGGGGCCGCGCTCGGAACGCTGCAGGTCGGCGCCGAAGTTACGCCCGGCAGGACCTCCGGCGCGGCGACCGAGATTGCCCTCGAGGGCTGGTTCCCCTCTGCCTCCCTGGGGCCGATGAAGCGCGATGGCTTCGATGTCGCCGTCTCGAAGCGACCTTCGGAGCTGCTGCGCCAGGCACCCGACGGGCCGGCCACCGCCAAGGTCTCCCCCGGTGTCGGCTTCATCAAGGTGGAGACCCGCGGCACGTGGACCCGGGTGAAGCGCACCGCGTGGGTCGATCGCAAGGCGCTGCAGGCGGTCTCAACGCCCGTGGTGCAGCAGGTCACCGGCCCCGATCAGGCGGAGGTGACCCAGAAGTCGGCGCTCGCCATCGTGCCCGGTGGCGCGACAGTGGGGTCGATCGACTCCGGTGCCGGTGCGCGCGTGCTCGCGCACTCCGGCGGATGGAGCCGCATTCAGGTCGAGGCCTGGGTGCCGGACAGCGCGCTGCGGCCGACCGATCGCAGCGTACTCGTCGGTCTGAGCCAGGCCGAGGTCCGTGCCAATCCGGCGAAGTATGTGGGTCAGGTGGTGGAGTGGCGGGTGCAGTTCGTCGCCATCCAGAAGTCGGATGAACTCCGGCCGGAGATCCCCGAGGGATTGAACTATCTGCTCACCCGGGGGCCGCTGCCCGAGCCGGGGTTCGTCTACATCATCATCCCGTCGTCCGCGGTGGCGCAGTTCCAGGCGGTGCCCGCGCTGCGGGAACTCACAATCCGCGGTACCATCCGCTCCGCCACCACAAAGTACCTGCCGACTCCGGTGCTTGAGCTGGTCGAAGTGGTGGCGGGGCTGGGCAAATAGTTCGGGCGGGAGGGTAACCTTTTCGGGTACGAGGCCGTACCTTCTGCCTATGAACGATCTCCTCAAGCAGCGCATCCTCCGCCGGCTCGAGAGTCTGCCGGACGAGCGCGCCTACCAGATTCTCGATTTTGTGGAATTCCTCGAGAGCAAGTACGCCGAGCGCGCCGCACCGAGCGGAATTCTGGCCCGGATCACCGATACCGTCGAAGACACCATGCGCGCGGCGAAGCTGCCGGTGCAGGCGATCAGCGGCACGGTCGGTGTGATGGACAGCGCCAGCCGGATTATGAAAGGCCTCGCCGCGGCGGGGCAGGCCGTGGTGGACGAGGCGGTGAAGGCGGCCAAGCCGACCGCCGTCAGCCCGCAGCCGTCCGGGCCGAACCCCCAGGTCCCGCCCGCTCCCCCTCCCTCGCCGTTGAAGGCCGACGGCTGAAGGCTCACCGCTGATGGCTGATTCAGGCTCATCTCCCGCGACGGAATTCGTTCGCGGGATCGGTCCGATTGCGGCGATCTCAATGGTCGTCGGCACCATGATCGGGTCCGGCATCTTCATCGTCTCCGCCGATATCGGTCGGCAGGTGAACGACTGGGGACCGGGAGCGCTGCTGCTGATCTGGCTCATCACCGGACTGATGACGGTGACCGGCGCGCTGGCCTATGCCGAGCTCGCGGCCATGATGCCGGACGCCGGCGGACAGTATGTCTTCTTGCGCGAAGGGCTCTCGCCGCTGGTGGGCTTTCTCTTCGGATGGACCCTCTTCACGGTCATCCAGACCGGGACCATCGCAGCGGTCGCCGTAGCCTTCGGCAAGTTCCTGAGCGTGCTGGTCCCCGCCGTCACCCCCGACGTCTTCCTCTCCCTGGGGCATCTTCCGATGCCCGGCGGCGCCATCGAACTCGGCGTCTCGTGGCAGCGGATCGTCGCGCTCGTCATCGTGGCATCGCTCACCGCCCTGAACGTGCGCGGCGTAACGCTTGGCGCGAGGGTCCAGACGGTCTTCGCGGTGGCCAAGGTCGGTGCACTCGCGGCGGTCGTGCTCTTCGGTCTCACCCTGGCGCCGAAGGCGGCGGCGGTCGCGGGGCAGAGCTTCTGGGGCACGGGGAGCTGGAGCCTCGCCGTCATCCCCCTCTTCGGCGCCGCGATGGTCGGCTCGCTCTTCTCGGCGGATGCGTGGAACAACGTGACTTTCGCCGCCGCGGAGGTGCGCGACCCCAAACGCAATCTGCCGCTTGCGCTGGGTCTCGGCACCGCGACGGTCAGCGTGCTCTATCTGCTCGCCAATCTCGCCTACCTGAGGGTGCTACCCTTCGCCGGCGATCCCGCCGGTCTCGACGCACTCTCGCGCGGGCTGCAGCACGCGGCGCAGGATCGGGTCGGCGTCGCCGCCGCGGAGGTGATGTTCGGCCCAGTGGGCGGAGTGCTGATGGCGGTCGCGATCATGCTCTCCACGTTCGGATGCGTGAACGGGCTGGTCCTCGCCGGACCGCGGGTCTACTACGCGATGGCAGAGGACCGGTTCTTCTTCTCGCGCGCCCGCGAGTTGCACCCGACCTTCAAGACCCCGGTCTTCGGCCTGGTGGCGCAGGCGGCATGGGCGATGGTGCTCTGCCTGAGCGGGAGTTACGGCAACCTGCTCGACTACGTGATCTTCGCATCGCTGCTCTTCTATTTCTTCACCGTGCTCGCGCTCTTCCGCCTCCGCGCCACCCGACCCGACGTACCTCGGCCGGTCCGGGCATTCGGCTATCCTGTCGTTCCGGCGCTCTACATGGCGGCCGTGTTCCTGCTGATGGTGATCCTCCTCTTCGAGAAGCCGCTCTACACCTGGCCCGGGCTGGTCATCGTGGCGCTGGGGGTGCCGGTGTTCTATCTCTGGCGCCGCGGTGCGGCCTGACCCCGCGCCTTGCGCCCCCCCAGTGCCGGGCCGTAAACTTCAGGATGGAACTCCAAATTCAATTCGGAACGCCCGCGTCATGAGCACCATCCGCCCCGGACTGGCGCTCACTTTCGACGACGTTCTGCTGATCCCGCGCCACTCGACGGTCCACCCTCGCCTGGTCTCCGTCCAAACCCGACTCACGCGCACTATTTCGCTCAACATCCCGCTGGTGTCCGCCGCCATGGACACGGTGACCGAAGCGGAGATGGCCATCGCGATGGCCCGTTACGGCGGGATCGGCGTGGTCCACAAGAACATGTCGGTCGAGAAGCAGGCCGCGGAAGTAGACCGGGTGAAACGCAGCGAGAGCGGGATGATTCTCAACCCGATCACGCTGACCGCCGACCGGCCGCTCCGGGAAGCGGCGGCCGCGATGGCCCGGTTCCGCATCTCCGGGGTGCCGATCGTCGACCAGGCGGGGAAGCTGGTCGGCATCATTACCAACCGGGATCTGCAGTTCGAGCGGAATCTCGATCAGCCGATCCGAGAGGTGATGACCAAGGACAAGCTCGTCACCGCACCGGTCGGCACCGGACTGGATGAGGCCGAACGTATTCTTGCGAAGCACCGGATCGAGAAGCTGCCGGTGGTGGATGCGAAGGGCCTGCTCAAGGGACTGATCACGGTCAAGGACATCTTCAAGCGGAAGCAGTTCCCCGACTCGAACAAGGACCAGCACGGCCGGCTGCGGGTCGCGGCCGCGGTCGGTGGCACGCCCGAAGCGAGGATTCGCGCCCAGGCGCTGCTCGATGCCGGAGCCGATGCCATCATTATCGACTCCGCTCACGGCCACAGCGACGGCGTGCTGCAGACCGTCTCCCTGCTGCGTGAGGCGTTCCCCGATGCGCAGCTCATCGCGGGCAACGTGGCCACCGAGACTGCCGCGCGCGAGCTGGTGCGGCGCGGAGTCGATGCGGTGAAGGTGGGTGTCGGTCCCGGGAGCATCTGCACCACCCGGGTGGTCACCGGCGTCGGAGTTCCGCAGGTCACCGCAATCGTCGATGCGGTACGCGGAGCGGGTGATATCCCGGTGATTGCCGATGGAGGCATCAAGTATTCCGGTGATGTCGTGAAGGCGCTGGCGGCCGGAGCTTCGTCAGTGATGATGGGCTCGATGCTCGCCGGCACCGACGAAAGCCCGGGGGAGTCGATCCTCGCCGAGGGTCGGCGGTTCAAGGCGATCCGTGGCATGGGAAGCCTCGCTGCCATGCAGGAAGGCTCCGCCGACCGCTACTTCCAGGAAGGGGAGCTCTCCAGCTCCAAGATGGTCCCGGAAGGAATCGAGGGACGGGTACCCTATCGTGGTGCCGTCGGCGAGGTGCTCTTCCAGATGGTCGGTGGACTCCGCAGCGGCATGGGATATTGCGGCGTCGATACCATCGAGGCGCTCGGGCGCGACGTGGAGATGGTGCAGATCACCAGCGCGGGCCTGCGCGAATCGCATCCGCACGACGTGCACATCACCCGGGAAGCACCGAACTACAACGTGTGAGAAACGGCTGTTAGCCATTGGCCGTAGGTCTCTCGGACCGGCCAACAGCCAACGGCTAACGACCAACGGCTAACGACCAACGGCTAACGACCAACGGCTCTACTCCCAACATTCAGCACGGGGCGCCATGAGTCTCTGGGCAACCAAGTCCATCTCCGCACTGCGCGCCGAGGCGGATGCCGCCGGCGGGCTTCGCCGCACCCTGGGCCGCGGCGGCCTCACCGCGATCGGAATCGGCGGCATCATCGGCGCCGGGATCTTCGTACTCACGGGGCAGGCGGCGGCGTTGCACGCCGGCCCCGCCGTCCCGATCTCCATGATCCTGGTGGGTATCGCCTGCGCCTTCGCCGGGCTGTGCTACGCCGAAATGGCCAGTGCCGTTCCCGTCGCCGGCAGCGCGTACACCTACGCCTACGCCACCATGGGTGAGCTGGTGGCCTGGATCATCGGGTGGGACCTGGTGCTCGAGTATGCCGCAGGCGCCTCCACCGTGGCGGTCGGGTGGTCGGGCCACCTGGTGTCGCTGCTGCGGCTGTTCGGAATCACCCTCCCGACGACGCTCACCACCTCTCCCACCGCGTGGTGCACTGCGTCGAATGTCGCTGGCGGGATGGCGGGATGTGCGCGAGAGGGGCTCAACTTCACCGGGGCACTGGTGAATCTGCCGGCGGTACTGATCGTGGCACTGGTCTCCACGGTGCTGGTGATCGGCATGAAGGAGTCGGCGCGGGTCAACACCACGATCGTGATCATCAAGGTGGCGATCGTGATTCTGGTCGCTGGGACCGGACTCTTCTACATCACGCCGGCCAACTGGCACCCCTTCATCGCCCCGAACACCGGCGAATGGGGAACCTTCGGCTGGTCCGGTGTGCTCCGGGGCGCGGGGCTCGTCTTCTTCGCGTACATCGGCTTCGACGCCGTCAGCACCGCGGCACAGGAGGCGAAGGATCCTCAGCGCGACATGCCGTTCGGCATTCTCGGCTCCCTGGCGATCTGTACCCTGCTCTACGTGGTGGTCTCGGCGGTGCTGACCGGCATGGTGCCATACGGCGAGCTCAATAACGCCGCCCCCACATCGTACGCCCTGGAAAAGGTCGGGGCACCGTATTTCATCCGGCTCCTGGTTGACATCGGTGCGGTGCTCGGCCTCGCGTCGGTGGTGCTGGTGATGCTGCTCGGTCAGTCGCGGGTATTCTATTCGATGTCCCGGGACGGGTTGCTCGGGGAGTGGGCCGGCAAGGTGCATCCGAAATTCCGCACTCCCTACCTCTCCTCGATCTACACCGGGATCGCGGTCGCCATCGCCGCCGGAGCATTGCCACTGCAGCTGCTGGGGCAACTGGTGAACATCGGGACCCTGCTCGCCTTTGTGCTGGTGAGTGCCGGCGTCTGGATCCTGCGCGTCAAGCGTCCCGATCTCGAGCGGCCGTTCCGGACGCCGTGGGTGCCGTTCGTGCCGATCATGGGCATGCTCTGCTGCTTCGGCCTGATGCTCACCCTTCCCGCCGATACCTGGATCCGGCTCGCGGTCTGGCTGGTCATCGGCCTGGTGATCTACTTCTCGTACGGCCGCCGGCACAGCCGGCTGCAACTGGAGCGGTCTTCGCGGTGAATCTCCGGTTGCGTGGCGCAGTCCCCGCGGGCGCACCGTGCGCCCAGCGTGCAATCCCTCTTACCAGGACTCCATTCTCATGAGTCTATTCCGCACCAAGTCGCTGGCCGATCTGATGCCCGCGGAGGACGAGCACGGACTGAGGCGGGCGCTCACGGGCACGAACCTCATTTTGCTCGGCATCGGCGCCATCATCGGCGCAGGCATCTTCGTGCTGACCGGCACCGCGGCGGCGCAGTATGCCGGTCCCGCGATCGTGCTCTCCTTCATCCTGGCGGGCGCCGGCTGTCTCTTCGCCGGACTGTGTTACGCCGAGTTCGCCTCGATGATCCCGGTCGCCGGCAGCGCGTACACCTACGGGTATGCGACGCTGGGTGAGCTGGTCGCCTGGATCATCGGCTGGGACCTGATCCTGGAGTATCTCTTCGCGGCATCGACGGTGGCGGTCGGCTGGTCGGGCTACTTCACGGCGTTTCTGGCCGAGTTGGGGATTCACCTTCCGCCGGCCTACACCGGGGCGCCCTTCACGGTCGTGGGAACCCACACGCTGGTGCCCTCGCAGATCTGTGTCGATACGGCCACGGGCGGTGTCGCGGTGGATCCGGTGAGCCGTACCGCGATCGCGGTGGCCGACTGCGCCGCGCAGGGCTTCTCGCTGATCCACGGCGTCCTCAACCTGCCGGCGATGGGCCTGGTGTTCCTGGTCAGCGTGCTCCTGGTAATCGGGATCAAGGAATCGGCGCGATTCAACAACATCATCGTCTATGTGAAGGTGGCGATCGTCCTGCTGGTGATCGGCTTCGGCGCCAAGTACATCAACACCGCGAACTGGCATCCCTTCATCCCTGTGAACACCGGCGAGTTCGGCCACTACGGCTGGAGCGGGATCGTCCGCGGCGCCGGCGTGATCTTCTTCGCGTACATCGGCTTCGATGCGGTGTCCACCGCCGCGCAGGAAGCCAAGAATCCGCAGCGGGATCTGCCGATGGGGATTCTCGGCTCGCTCGCGATATGCACCGTGCTGTACATCCTGATGGCGCTGGTCATGACCGGTATCGCCCACTACACCGAGCTCAACGTGCCGCATCCGGTGTTCGTGGCGATCTCCAAGGCCGGACCCGGCCTGGCGTGGCTCGGCTTCCTGGTGAACATCGGCGCCATCGCCGGACTCGCCTCCGTGGTGCTAGTGATGCTCATGGGCCAGCCGCGCATCTTCTATTCGATGGCGCGCGACGGCCTGCTGCCGGCAGTCTTCGGCAAGGTGCATCCGAAGTTCCGCACCCCGTACGTCTCGACGATCGTGACCGGCGCTGTGGCGATGGTCATCGCCGGCATCTTCCCGATTGGTCTGCTCGGCGAGCTGGTCTCCATCGGGACGCTGCTCGCGTTCGTGATCGTCTGCGGCGGCATCATCGTCCTCCGGCGCACCCAGCCGGGACTGCCTCGCCCCTTCAAGACGCCGCTGGTACCGCTGGTTCCAATCCTCGGTATCCTGATCTGCGGCTACATGATGTACGGTCTACCGGTGGACACCTGGCTCCGGCTCGCCATCTGGATGGCGATCGGACTCGCGATCTATTTCCTGTACGGCAAGCAGCACTCGGCGCTGAACAAGTCCTGAGTCGCAGCCGCTCCCGCTGTGAGCCCGCAATGCCTGGTGCCCTTCGGCACCGGGCATTGTGCGTTCGGGGCACAGTGCGAGGCGCCTGCCGCGCTCTTTCCCGGCCCGGCCCCTTGTCTTACTTTCCCGCCCCATGACCGACCTGCCCCCGGACCGTCTCGCCGCCGCTCGCGCCTTTGCCACGACCTTTCAGCCCGGCCAGCGGCTCTGCATAACCACCCACGTCAATCCCGACGGCGATGGGCTCGGCAGCGAGGTCGGCCTGATCCACCTGCTCAAGGCGCAGGGGATCGACGCGTTCGTGACCAATCCGTCACCCACGCCAGAACGCTACCGATTCCTCTTCCGCGACCTTCCGGGGGTCGATCGCACGCAGGAGGCGGTGAAGGAACTGCGGAAAGCGGACCAGATCCTGGTGCTCGATATCGCCGATGTCGATCGCCTCGGCATGCTCACCCAGACGGTCGTGGCCCGCGGGGTGCCGGTGGCCTGTGTTGATCATCACGTGAGTCAGGGACACCTGCCCGATGGCGCGCGCTATGTCGATCCCGAGGCTTCGGCTACCGGTGAGCTGATCTATCAGATCGCGATCGCCAACGGGTGGCCGCTCACCCCGCTGGCGGCCCGCGCGCTCTACGTCGCGATCCTCACCGACACCGGCGCGTTCCGATTCAGCAATACCAAGCCGGCAGTGCTCCGCGCGGCAGCCGCGCTGCTCGAGGCCGGACTCGATCCGGAGCAGATCTATCTCGACGTGTACGCCAGCGCCCCGGAGGGACGGGCCCGGCTGCTCGCGGAGACGCTGCAGACCCTCGTGGTCGAGTCCGACCACGGTCTTGCCTGGGTGACCGTCCCCCCCGGCGCACTGGAGCGGCTGGGGGCAACGGCGGACGACCTCGACGGTATCGTCGAGGTCCCCCGGAGCATCAACGGAATCCGCATGGCGCTGCTCTTCCGGGAGATCGCCGCGGGACGAGTGAAGGTGTCACTCCGATCGGTGGGCACCGTGGATGTGGCGGAGTTCTCCCGCCCCTTCGGTGGGGGTGGCCATACCAAGGCCTCGGGGCTCTCCATGGAGGGGTCCCTGGCGACAGTCCAGGCCCGCGTGCTGGCGGCGGCAAGGGAGTATCTTTCGGCGGACAGCAGCCGCTAACGTGGAACAGGATATGGCAGTCATGGCAAACACTGACGATCCCGAAGTGCTTCAGCGCATCGAGCGCACGCTCGATTCGCTCCGTCCATACATCGCATCGCACAAGGGCAGTGTCGAAGTCGTGGATTTCGATGATGTGCAGGGCCGCCTGCTGCTCCGCCTCGGCGGGACGTGTCACGGCTGTTCGGCCTCGACCATCACGCTGAAGCAGGGCATCGAAACCCGGCTCCGCGCCCTCGTCCCTGAAGTCAAACTGGTGGAAGCGATCTGACACTGAGAAGCGCCGAGTTCCCAGTACCGAGTTCCGAGTGCACGCAACCAGCTCGGTTCCCGGAACCCGGAACCCGGAACCCGGAACTCGGTACTCGGAACTCGGAACTTGAGACTCCGTAAGGAACAGCCAGAAGATGTCGAATGATCTGTCCGCCCGTGTGGCCGCAGCCCTCTCCCGCATCCAGAACCCGCGGCTCGAGAACGACCTGCTCTCCGCCGGCATGGTCCGCGATCTCGTCGTCACCGACGACGGCAAGGTCTCATTCACGTTTCTGTTGTCACGCGAGGATCCTGCAACGCTGGTGCGTGAGGCCCGCGCAGCAATCCGGGCCATCGAAGGGGTGAACCCGCAGGAGATGCGGATCAGCGTCGTCGATCCGGGCGGCCCCGCCAGGAGCACCCATGCTCCCCCGGGACAACCGGCCCCGGGCCAGACTCACGGGCAGGCCGGTCTGGTGACCCCGCCGCCGCAGCCTTCGGAGTATCCCAGCCTCGGCCGGATCATCGCGGTTTCGTCAGGCAAGGGCGGGGTGGGCAAGTCGACCGTCACGAGCAACCTGGCGGTGGCGCTGGCTCAGAAGGGCTACCGCGTCGGGCTCATGGACGGGGACGTCTACGGACCGAACATCCCGCGGATGTTCGGCCTCTTCGAGAAGCCGCCGGTGATCCAGGGCAAGATCCAGCCGCTCACCGCCTGGGGCGTGAAGCTGATGTCGATCGGCTTCCTCATCGATCGCGACGCGGCGGCCGTCTGGCGCGGTCCGATCATCATGAAGATCGTGCAGCAGTTCCTGCGGGATGTGGAGTGGGGGGAGCTCGACTATTTCCTGGTGGATCTCCCTCCCGGCACCGGTGATGCCCAGCTCTCGCTGGTGCAGTCGTGCCAGGTGGCGACGGCCGTCATCGTCACCACGCCGCAGGAGGTCGCCGTGGGCGACGCTCTCCGCGGCGCCAAGATGTTCGAAAAGGTGGGCGTGCCCGTAGCCGGCATCGTCGAGAACATGAGTGCCTTCGTCGACCCGGCGACCGGCGTCCGCCTGGAGATGTTCGGCTCTGGCGGCGGTCAGCGCCTCGCCGATGAGCTGCACGTCCCACTGCTCGGCAGCGTGCCGCTCACTCCGGGGCTCACCGACCTCGCCGACCGCGGCAAGCCGATCGTGGTCGCGGAGCCCTTGAGCCCCGCCGCGACCACCCTGGTCGCGATCGCCGCCGCCCTGGTCGCCGCGGTCGGACAGGTCTCGGTGGCGCTACCCATCATGCACGGGTGACGATTGCAGACGATCGGAGCGCGCCGCAGGTGCGCTCCATCGGCCTCACCAGCGCACCGCTGCTCCCCACGGTCCTCCGGCTCGCGCTGCCCGCCGTCGGGACGACGCTTCTGCAGGTCCTCTTCAACATCACCGATACCTTCTGGGTCGGCCGTACCCTCGGCCCGGCCGCGCTCGCCGGCGTCTCGTCCGCCGGCTACTCCCTGTGGATCATCATCACGACCGGCGAGCTGTTAGGCGCAGGGCTCACCGCGGTCGCCGCCCGGCGGCACGGCGAGGGGCAGCCGGCGCTCGCAGCGCGCGCAGCGGGCACGGCGCTCGTGCTTGCGGCGCTGATCGGGGTCGTCGTCGCCGGGTTCGGGCTCACCGGCCTCAACCCGCTGTTCCACTTGATGCACCTCCCCGCGGACGCCGATCGCGAGGCCCGCCGATTTCTCGTGGTGCAGTGTGTGGGCTCGGTGCTGATCTACGGCTACTTCGTGGTCGAGGCCGCCTTCCGCAGCGCCGGGAACACCCGCACGCCCTTCCTGCTTCTCGCCGTCTCGGTGCTGCTCAATCTGGTACTCGATCCGCTCATGATCCTCGGCATCGGGCCCTTTCCCGCGATGGGCGTCTACGGTGCCGCACTCGCAACGGTGCTCACCCGGGGCTTCGGTTTCGTCGCCGGCCTGGCGCTGCTGATCCGTCGCGGCCACATCCGGCCCGCCTTCGACCCCGCTGCGGCGTGGAACATCGTGCGCATCGGCACGCCGGTGATGCTCGCCGGTTCGCTGTTCAGTCTCTCCTACATCTTCCTGGTGCCGATCGTGGGCCGGTTCGGCACGCCGGCGCTCGCGGCGCTTGGAGTAGGGCACAAGGTCGAGGGAGTGAGCTACATGATCGCCGTCGGCTTCGGGCTCGCCGCGAGCACGTTGGTGGGCCAGAACCTCGGTGCCGGGCAGCCCGGGCGGGCGCGCGCGGCCGGCTGACTCACCGCGACCCTCGCCGTGGTGCCGATCGGAATGCTCGGGGTGGTCTTCTCGCTCTGGCCGCAGCAGCTCGCGGAGGTGTTCACCCGTGACGAGGCAACCGCGGGCGCGGCGGCGCTCTACCTGCTCGCCTTCGCGGTGGTGCAGCCGTTCATCGCGTTCGAGGAGGCGCTCTTCGGCGGGTTGTCAGGCGCCGGATACACCGTGTGGCCGATGGTGTGGGTCATACTGCTGTCGGTCGTCCGGATTCCGCTCGCCCTGTGGGCTGCCGTCCGCGGCGGACTCGCGGGGGTCTGGCTGGTTCTCGCCGTTACCGCCATGGGGCGGGGTGTGGCGATGCTGGTCCTCTGGCGCTGGGGACGGTGGGAGCGGGCAGAGGCGTAATAGGCTAGCCCTGTTTCACGGCGCTGCGCCGAGAGGACTGCTCATACCCTGCGGGTCACGCCGCGGCGATGGCCTCCGCTGCAAGCTCCCGCCCCAGCCGAAGCACTCCCTCGAAGAGCTGGTCCAGGTCAGACTTCCTTGTGCGATGGTTGACGTTGCAAACCCGCAGGGCAAACCGGCCGTCGATCACCGTGCTGGATGGTACCGCAACTCCCTGCTCCTGCATGCGGAGCAGCAGCTCACGATTGAGTCCGTCGCGTTGCAGCTCCCCCAGCCCCTCACCGACATATCGAAAGCACACCACGTTGAGCGGTACTGGCGCGAGCAGTTCCAGCTCCGCACTCGCCTCGATCCGGTCCCGGAGGTAGCGCGATTGACCCACGTTCTGCTCGATGACCCGAGCCAGCTTGTCGCTCCCCTCCGCCTTGAGCGTCAGCCACACCTTGAGAGCCTTGAAATCGCGGGTGAGCTCCAGTCCGCGCTCGGCGAAGGGAAGCCCGCCGGCCATCACCCCCCGAGTCGTCTCCGCGAGATAGTTCGCACGGGTCGTGAACGCTTCCCGGTGGATTTCGGCGTCACGCACGAGCAGGCAGGCGCAGCCGAAGGGCAGCGAACCCCATTTGTGGAGGTCGAAGCCGAGTGAGTCGGCGAGCTCCAGGCCGGCCACCTGGGGTCTGAGAGCCGGAGAGAGATAGGCCAATGCACCGTAGGCGCCATCGACGTGGAACCAGAGGCGCTCCGAGCGCGCGAGCGCCGCGATCGCCACGAGGTCGTCTGAGGCCCCGGTGTTCACCGTGCCGGCGGTCCCGACGACACAGAACGGTCTCAGGCCGCCGGCCCGATCCGCCGCGAGCATCGTCTGCAGGGCTCGAAGATCCATCCGGTACTCCGAGTCGATCGGCACCTGTCGAAAGGCTCGATGCCCGAGCCCGAGCAATTCGGCGGCTTTTCTGGCCCAGCCATGAGTCTCGGTGGAACCGTAGAAGACCAGCGGTTCGGCGCGCGGCTCCGCCCACGCCTGGAGTCCATGCTCCCGCACATCACCTCCGGCCGCCTTGGCACCCGCATAGCGAGCGATGGCCAGGCCGAGTGTGCTCGCCATCGTGCCGCCGCTCACCATGAGTCCGCTGGCGCCGCGGAATCCGAGCGCTTCGGCCAACCACCCGATCACCTGTTGCTCGACCAGCGCGGGAGCCTGGTTGAAGCCGGCCAGGTGCGCATTCATCCCCGCGGCGAGCATGTCCGCCATCATGCCGAGCGGCGTCCCATTGCCCTGCACCCAGCCGAAGAACCGCGGATGCAGATTCCCGTTCGGATACGGCAGCACATTTTCGACGAACTCGGCGTACGCAGCCTCGGCACCGATGCCTGTGCGAGACGCGCCACCGGTGAATGAACGACGAACCGTCTCCGGCATCTCCCGCCAGGCGGGCTGCTCGTTCAGGGTAGCAAGGTGGTCGAGCATATCAAGGACCATTTGATGGCTCAGTGTGCGGAACGCATCCCAGCCGGCGGGGGTGGCCGGGTCGAACGTGAGTTCATTCGGGAGTTGTGACATCTAACGGTTCCAGGATTGTGGGGGATGTCGTGCAGTGGCAACGCCAGCGTCGGCAACGGAGACAAAGTGGTGGGGAAGGAACGCAAGACGATATCCGAATCTTGCGACGCAATCGCTGGATGCTAACCCGGGGGAGTGGGATTCAGCGAGGAGTCGATTCGATCCGAAATCCGGTGCAGGACGTCGATGTCGTCCGTCAGGTTTCCGCCGGCAGATTGCCGCGCCCTAACCCGCAACAGTTCGAGCCGCAGAGTCTCCAACGCGCTCAGCGTCGAGGCCAGTCGGCCCGCTGCCGCGCGCTGGGCGTCAGCGATCTCCTGCACCAGCACGCTACGCTCGGCCGATCCGCCGCCACCTACTTCGGCGGCCGTCGCATCGAGCTCCTCCAGTATGCGGCGCAGCCCTGCCGCATCCCGCTCCAGCCGTGCGAGCAGCTCTTCGGCACCGCCGAGCTGGCGGCGTTCGCTCTCGGGCAGGGCAAGCAGGAGTCCGCGCACCGCGCCCGCAAGCGCCAGCTCCGTCGGCTGATCGGCGATCGCCGGTGGCGGCGCAGGCCTGGCCAGTTTCCAGCGCAATACCTTGAAAAGCCAGCCGGCTTTGACCCTGAGAAAGAAGCGGCTCAGCAAGCCCAGCCGACCGTTGCGCGGCGCCTCGAGCGCGTGTCCCAGCCAGCGCCCGAGGGCGATCGGGAGCGCGAGACTCAGGACTTCGGTGATGAGGCCGATCGGGAAGACGCTGCCGTCATAGACCCACTGCTTGGGCCCCAGCCAGAACAGGGCCAGCGCGATGGTTCCCGCGAGGTACAGTCCGATCGTGCGCGGCAGCGGCGGTCGCCGTTGTTCGTTCGCCTGGTGATCGCGCGCCTCGCGTTCGGCGGCTGCGGTCAGGTCCGCCGCGGTCCATCCCTCGGCAATCGCCTCACGAATCAGCCGGCTCGCATGCACCCCGCGGATGGCGAGCAGGCTCACCAGCAGCGCCATGAGGCCGGCGGTGTAGTTGAATCCGAATCCGAAGAAATCGCGGGTGAGAGTCTGGGTGAGCACCGCCAGGCCTGCGAGTGTACCGTAGCCGGCGAGGTCCACGCCGAAGCTGGAGACTTCCCGGGTGATCGATTGCAGGCTCCGGGGAACAAGGGCGACGCTGCTCGAGGCCGCGACGGCCTCCGCGAGCTCTTCTCCAGTGGAGAAACGCTGCTCCGGCGACTTGGCGAGGCAGCGATCCACTGCCGTCGCGAGGCCGCGTGGCACCCCCGGACGCAGCGTCGCGACTGCGGGCGCAGGGACGGTCATGTGCTGCGCCAGCAATTGGCCTGCGCTGTCTCCCTCGAAGGGATAGCGGCCCGTCAGGGCGAAGAACGCGGTGACCCCGAGGGAGTAGAGGTCGCTCCGCCCGTCGAGCAGCTCCCCGGCTGCCTGCTCTGGACTCACCAGTCGCGGTGTGCCCATGACCGGGCCGCCCGGAGTCACCGGGGCATCCTCTGCCAGCCGCGCGATCCCGAAGTCGGTCACCAGCGCCCGGCCACTGCCGCGCTCCAGCAGAATGTTCTCCGGCTTGATGTCACGGTGGATCACGCCGTGCTGATGGGCGTAGGCCAGCGCCCATGCGACCTCCTGCACCAGCCGCGTGACGACCGCCGGCGCCAGCGGTCCCTCGTTGCGCACCCGGGCGGCCAGCGTCTCGCCAGGCACATAGCTCATGATGAAGCAGACCAGGTCGCCATGCTCCTCGACGGCGTGAATCGCGACGATGTGGGGATGGGAGAGCCGTGCCGCCGTCCGGGCCTCCTGGAGGAAGCGGGCCCGTACCACCGGGATGCCGGCGAGGTGCTGCGGGAGGAGCTTGATTGCGACCGGCCGGTCGAGGGCGAGATCGCGGGCCAGGACCACGATGCCCATCCCACCACGGCCGAGTTCACGGTCGAGGTGGTAGCGGCCGCGCAGGGCCGATTGCAGGGCTTCGAAGCTAGTATTCATGATGGCCATCATAACGCTCCTGTCCGACTATGGCACGACCGACTCCTACGTCGGCGAGATGAAGGGGGTTCTGCTCTCCCTGGCTCCCGGCGCCACGCTGGTCGACCTCACCCACGAAATCGCCCCCGGCGATGTGGCGGCGGCCGCCTATGTACTCGGACGGGCGTGGAGTCACTTTCCCGCCGGGACAGTGCACCTCGCCGTCGTGGATGCCGGCCCCGGCTCGTCGCGCGCGGCACTGGCCTTCCGCACCAGGGAACACTGCTTCGTGGGTCCGGACAGCGGCCTCTTCACCGTGCTGCTCCGCGGGGCGGAGATCGAGGCCGTCAGCCTTCCCACTCCGGTCGCTGCCTCTCCCACATTTCCGGGACGGGACCTCTTCGCGCCGGTGGCGGCCGCTCTCGCCCGCGGGGAGGCGCTGCTCTCACTCGGCGAACGCTTCGCCGGAATCCCCCGCCGCATGAGCGGCACGATGCCGCACTACGAGGGCAAGGTGGTGGTCGGGGAAGTGATCTACGTCGATCGATTCGGCAACCTGGTCACCAATCTTACCGCGGAGTTCGTCCCGGCCTACGCGGTGATGGAGGCGGAGTCGCTCGCCATCGGCCCGTTGCGGACCACCTTCGGCGACGTCCCGCCGGGAAGTCTCATCGCGTATATCGGATCGGGCGGGCAGGTGGAGATCGCGGTGCGCGATGGCTCCGCCGCGCGGCGTCTGGGGCTGGGAGTGGGTGGTCGTGTGCGGGCGCGACTGGGATGAAACAACGTAGGGGCGGCGCTGATGCGCCGCCCCTAGCGATTGGTCGTCTCGTGGCTCAAACCGGCGGTGGCGTCCGGTCCCGCGGGGGCCGCTTGGCGGCAGGCACGCCGAACTGCGGCGTCGCCCACAGGTACTCATCGGTGAGCGCCTCGGCGGGCAGCAGCCGACCGGCGAAGTGCTCCCTGAATCCGGCGCGCGAGAGCAGCGCGGCACCGAAGCCCACCGTGCCGAGAAGCCAGGTCACCAGGACCGCGGTCGCAAAGATCAGCGTGCCGGCCACGGGGACCCAGTCGAATACCACCCAGGACAACCACAGCGCCATGACGCCGCCCAGTCCGACGGTGACATAGCGATAGCTGTTCGCGGAGGTCATTGCGTGGCCGAGGGCGAGCTGGCGCCGAGTCAGCGTCTCGCCCATCGCGTGGGCGATCGCCAGAAACCCGCCGAGAACCGAAACGATCAGGAGCAGTGCGAAGACGATCACCGCGAACGGTACCAGCAGGATCCCCGCGACGCTCAGGACCAGTCCCACGACCACCATGCCGAAGGTCGGCAGGATAAGGACCTGGCCCAGCAGGCCGACGAGAAGCGCGCGGCTGAAGGAGTGCAGCACCGTGTCGCTCACCACCTCCAGTGGCGGCCGTGCGAAGAGCACCAAACCTGTCCCGACCAGCATCAGGGTGAAGAAGACCCCGACAACACCTGCACCATTGCGGCCGATGCGCTGCCACACCGAAAGCGTCGCCTCGGCGGACCGGCCGCCGGGTTCATCGCGGTGTCGGGGCGCATCGAGCGTGCGGATCGCGCCCTGGATGTCGCCACCGAGATCGCGCACCTGGCCGGCTACGGCGAGGACGTCGCCGGTCACCACGGCGCCGGGGTGAACGATGGCGTTCCCTTCCACGACGGCCAGATTGCCTTCGATCGTGCCGTAGATATCGGCATCGCCGCGCACCACGAGGATCGGACCGTGGTACCGCTCGCTGGAGCCGAGACTGAAGTGGCCGGCGTGGGCCTGACCACCGGGCACCGTGATCCGGAGCGCCGCACCGCGCAGCTCGGCCGCACCGCGCAGCATCGGGGCGAGGCGGCTCGGGTTGCTCAGATCGCTCAGGTCTATTGTCAGGCCACCGGCGGCTGCGGGCTCCACGGCCTGCGGAATCGTGATTGCACCACGTGGCGCACTCAACGTTGCGGCCTTGGTGCGGAGGAGCTCAGCGTAAGCCTCCTCTTCACGGGAGAGCCCTTCGGGACGCCAGTTGCGGAGTGCGGTCAGGGCGCCCGGCGTATCGATGTGTGAGGCGTCGAGCATGAGCTGGCGCCACGCCGTCTCGAGGGCACCGCCCTCCGGATACCGTCCGGCAACCCGGCCATCGAGGCGCACTTCACCATTTTCGAGGGAGAGCGACAGTGCGCCGCCGTCGGCGTAGTCGAACGTCAATGTGGCCAGACCGCTCGCCATCGCGACGACATGATCCCGAACCACCCGGCTCGGGTCGTCCTGCAGGAACTGACTCAGAAATTCAATGCGGCTCTTCCAGGTGGGTTCGGTGCGGTCCTTCGATTCCGCCGCGGAGGCAGGCCCCGTGGCGAGCAGGCCGAGCAGGGCAAGGAGGGCGATAGGTCTACGGCAGTGCACGGGCAACCTGAGAGCGGGGCAACGAAAGCAGGCGCCGAAGCGCCACCAGTCCGGCCGCATAGAGTGCAGCCATTGCGGTCCCGGCCAGGGCGATGCGGCCCGGAGTGAGCGCAGCACGCACTGTCGGGTACCAGGACTGCTGGTCGAGCACCGCGGTCGCCATCCCAACGCCCTGCCAGAACCACTGCTGACCGTGGGACATCATCCAGACGCCCGCGCCAGTGATCGTATCCTGATTCGCGGACGCCCAGGCGGCGCTCGCCGCGACCGACCCGCCAAGCACCACGGCTACTCCTGCGGCGATACCAACTCCCATGGGGTTGGCGAACACCCGCCCCCGCCAGAGCCGCCAGGCATCAGCGATAGAGCCGACGGGCAGCTCCACCCGGTCCATTACCCGGTCCGCGAAGCCCTGCCGTGGATCGAAGAGGGGCAGCGCCTCGAGCCGCATCACCAGCACCCGCTCCTGGTTGGCCAGCGTCTGACACGCTGCGCAGCCGCGCAAATGCGCCTCACGCTGCGCCGGGAGCGCTCCGATCACCCACGCGTCCAGATCGTCGCCCGTGAGGTGAACCGCCGCCGCTCCGGTATTCACCCGAGCCATCACCCGGTCAGCAAACGCAACTCCGGGCGACGCCTTCGGCAGTCGCGAAAGCTGCAGTACGATCTCGCGAGTCTCATCGGCAGCGGTCCGGCACAGCTCACATGTTTCGAGGTGGGACGTACGAGAGGCGGGGAGACGTCCGTCCAGCCAGAGATCCAGCTCTTCGGGACCAAGGTGGAAGGGATCGTCAATCATACGGCGCCTCTTACGGCCTCCCCAAGAGCGAGGTTTCAGTCCCGTAGATGGATCAGCATGTCGCGCAGCTCATGCCGCGCGCGATGGATATAGGTCTTCACGGTGCCAAGTGGCAGGTCGAGGAGCTGGGCGATCTCCTCATAGGCCAATCCCTCAACATGCCGGAGCATGATGCATGAGCGGTACTCGGGCCGGAGCTGGCCGATGGCCCGCTCGATGGCGGTACCCAGTTCGCGGGCTTCCAACTCCGCCAGCGGAGTCTCGCTCTTGTCGCCCACCTGAAGAGCGGTCGCCTCGATATCCTCGGCGCTGGTCGCGTTCGGTGACCCGTCGATTGAAAGGGTGTTGAGCTCGCGCCGGCGCAGGTGATCGATGGCGGCATTGTTCGCGATCTTGAAGATCCAGCTCGAAAATTTGTACTCGGGTCGGTAGCTCGCAATCGCGTTCAGGGCCTTGATGAAGGTCTCCTGGGACAGATCCTCGGCCAGCTGCCGATCACGTACCATTCTGAGCACGAGCGAGAAGACGGGCCGCTCGTACCGGCGAATGAGTTCGCGGTACGCGGCCTCCTTGCCCTCGACCGCGAGGACAACGATCTCCTGGTCCGTTGCGGATACCAGATCGAGCCGCTCAGCCATGGGCAGACCCGCGGCTTGCCTCGCCGCCGTGCAGAGCACTACATTGCGCGCCTATGTTAGCCACGGATAGGAAGTTAGCGCTCTCCGGCGGCCGGGAGAAGCGGTCATACGTCCGGGCGATGTTTACGGCCATTGCCCCCCGGTACGATTTCCTCAATCACCTGCTCAGCCTGAACGTCGACCGGCGCTGGCGTC
Source organism: Gemmatimonadota bacterium (assembly GCA_039930625.1). Lineage (GTDB taxonomy): Bacteria > Gemmatimonadota > Gemmatimonadetes > Gemmatimonadales > GWC2-71-9 > JADJOM01. Next base: position 23,851 of record JBDTTN010000001.1, read on the forward strand.
GCCAGGCCGTCGCCCGGCTCAATTGGGAACGTAAACCCGGCGGCCGGTATCTGGACCTGTGCGCCGGCACCCTGGATCTGGCCGCGACCCTCGGCGCCCAATCGGGATTTGCCGGCCAGGTGATCGGGGCCGATTTCGTCCTGCCGATGCTCGCCCTGGGCCAGCGCAAGTCCGCGCGAGTCCGTCCCGTCAACGCCGATGCGCTGGAACTGCCATTCCCGGACGAGACGTTCGACGGTGCGACGGTCGGGTTCGGGGTCCGCAACCTCGCCGATCTGAATGCCGGTCTGGTCGAAGCGTGCCGCGTACTGACCTCCGGTGCGCGCTTCGTGATCCTCGAGTTCACCACGCCGCCCCGGCAGCCGATGCGGGCGGCGTACTTCCTCTACTTCAAGCGCATCCTTCCGCTGATCGGGCGACTGGTGTCCCGGCACAGCGATGCCTATGACTACCTGCCGGAATCGGTGCTGACCTTTCCGGAACCCGAGGCCCTCGCCGCCCGGATGCGGGAACATGGCTTCCGGGAGGTGGGGTATTCGCTGCTGTTCGGCGGGATCTGCGCCATTCACGTTGGCACCAAGCCATAGACAGCGCGATCATGACATTCGACTCGCTCCAGGAATTCATCGCCGCCATCGACAAGATGGGCGAACTCGTCCGCATCAGCGAGCCGGTGAAGACCAGGCTGGAGATCGCGGAGATCGCCGACCGCTGCATGAAAAGCCCGGGGGGCGGGCCGGCGCTGCTCTTCGAGCGGCCGCTCCTCGAGAACGGAGGGCCGAGCGAGTTTCCCGTCGCCATCAATCTGTTCGGGTCGATGAAGCGGATGTGTCTCGCCTTGGGCGTGGAGGAGCTCGACGAGGTTGGCGGGCGCATCAGCGCGCTGCTGAATCTGAAGGTGCCTGACGGAATCCTCGGCAAGCTCTCGATGCTCCCCAAGCTGGCTGAGGTCGCCAAGTTCCCGCCGCGGACGCGGAGCGGGAGGCCGAGCTGTCAGGAGATCGTGTGGAAGGGGGAGCAGATCGATCTCGACCGGATTCCTTTCCTGACGACCTGGCCGGGTGACGGCGGACGCTATATCACACTGCCGATGGTTATCACCGAGGATCCGAAGACCGGGGTGCGCAACGTCGGGATGTATCGGGTGCAGGTACAGGGGAAGAATATCCTCGCGATGCACTGGCAGCGGCACAAGGTGGGCGCGGCGCACTGGCGCGAGCTGGCGCAGCGGGGCGAGAGGATGCCGGTGGTGATTGCCATCGGTGCCGATCCCGCGAGCCTCTACTCCGCGTCGGCGCCGCTGCCGCCGACGATCGATGAGTTCATCTTCGCAGGGTTCCTCAGGAAATCGCCGGTGGAGCTGGCCAAGGCGCTCACCTGCGATCTCGAAGTGCCGGCCGAGGCGGAGTTCGTCATCGAAGGCTACATCGATCCGTCGGAGGCGCTGGTGCTGGAGGGCCCCTTCGGTGACCACACTGGCTACTACTCGCTCGCCGATGAGTATCCTCGGGTGCATGTCACCGCGGTCACCATGCGCAAGAACCCGGTCTACGCGGCAACGCTGGTGGGCAGGCCGCCGATGGAGGACTACTACCTCGGCCACGCGACGGAGCGGATCTTCCTCCCGCTGCTCCGGCTCACGGTCCCGGAGATCGTCGACTACCACATGCCGGCGTATGGTATCTTCCACAACCTGATCTTCGTGTCGATCGACAAGCAGTATCCCGGTCAGGCCTACAAGGTGATGAACGC
>JBDTTN010000002.1:0-22610 GCA_039930625.1 Gemmatimonadota bacterium
GACGGTCTTCGGCGGATTCGGCATCTACTACGACCGCTCGATCTTCGACTTCTCGGTGGACGAGATCCAGAAGCTGACCCACCCGACCTACCAGATCCGGTTCGCCGCCCCCGGCGACACCGCGAAGGCCGGCCAGGTCCTGTGGAGCAACAGCTACCTCACCGCCGACACCACCGTCCTGAATGCTCTCGTGCACGCCTCGGGACAGCCCGAAGCCTTCCTGCTCGACAACAAGGCCAAGTTGCCCAAGTCGAAGCAGTGGAGCCTCGGCGTGCGGCGCGTCTTCGGCAGCTTCGTCGGCGCGGTCACCTACCAGGGCCAGCGCGGCACCGACCAGTTCACCTACACCTGGGCGAACATCGGCCTCAATCCGAACGGCTCCTGCTGCACCAGCTTCAATATCGGAGCGCACGGCTTCAACAACTTTATCGCCTCCACCAACGACGGGAAGACCTGGTACGACGCGCTCTCGTTCCAGCTCGATCGTCCGTACCGCCGCAGCAGCGCGAAGTTCGGTTGGGGCGCGGGCTTCCTGTACACCTACGCCAAGCGGTCGATTCAGGGCGTGGACAACCTCAACGACCTGAGCTCCTCCTTCCCCGGCGCGTTCCCCAACGCCAAGGGCATTCCGAAGCATGCCGATAACGGCGGCAACGACGAGCGCAACCGGGTCGTGACCAACTGGATCATCGATGTACCGTACGCCTTTGGCATCCAGTTCAGCGGCCTGATCACGCTGGGAAGCGGTGCCCGCCTCGACGTCGGTTGCCCGGCACGCTTCTGCGGACCGGCGACCTTCATCAACGGTGGATTCCAGCCGAAGAAGTACGATTTCATCATTCCGGGCGCCTGGGCGTACCGGATGGTCGATCTCCGGCTCCGCAAGGACTTCCCCAGCTTCGCCGGCACCCAGCTCGGCGTGACTCTGGATGTCTTCAACGCCTTCAACTACCGGAACTTCAGCTGCTACAACACCGGCTTCGGGAGCCCCTCGAGTCCGAACCCGAACTACGGAAACGCGGGCTGCCTCCAGAGCGATCCGCGTCGCTTCCAGCTCGGTGCCGAGTACAACTTCTAGCTGACCTCTTTGCCGTGGGGCATCCCCAGAGGATGCCTCACGGTGCTTTCCCCCTGACGGGGGCGGAACGATCATGCGTGCACTCCTGACCCGGCTCCCCTCCCCCGCCAGTCTGCTCCTCCTCGGCCTGCTCGCCTGCAACGGCGTGGGGCCGGCGGCGACTCCCGAACCGATCACCTCGCCCCGGGCACAGGCATTTCTCGATACCCTTGAGCAGCGCACCTTCAATTTCTTCTGGGAGCGCTCCGATCCGGTCACCGGCCTGACACCGGACCGCTGGCCCACACCGAGCTTCTCCAGCATCGCCGCAGTGGGCTTTGCGCTGACCGCATATCCCGTCGGCGTGGAGCAGGGATACGTCACCCGGAGCGAGGCGGCGAGCCGCACCCTCACCACGCTCCGATGGTTCTGGCAGGCACCGCAGGGCGCCGCCGCGAGCGGTACCAGCGGCTACCAGGGCTTCTTCTACCACTTTCTGGATCAGCAGAGCGGCGTCCGCTTCAAGGATGTGGAGCTGTCCACGGTGGACACCTCCCTCCTGCTTGGCGGCGTGCTCTTCTGCCAGCAGTATTTCGACGGGGCCGATCTCACCGAGTCGGCGATCCGCGCCTACGCCGATTCACTGTACCGCCGGGTGGACTGGCGCTGGGCGCAACGCACGCCGCCACTCATCAACATGGGCTGGAAGCCGGAGAACGGCTGGCAGCCGCTGGACTGGCGCGGCTTCAACGAGGCGATGCTGGTCTATGTGCTCGCGTTAGGCTCGCCCACCTCGCCGATCGACTCGACCGCCTGGGCCGCCTGGGCCAGTACCTACGAGTGGGGCACCTACTACGGCCAGTCGCACATCGGCTTCGCGCCGCTCTTCGGGCATCACTATACCCAGGTGTGGGTGGATTTCCGCGGCATTCAGGATCCGTACACCCGGGCCTACGGACTCGACTACTTCGAAAACTCCCGCCGGGCCACCCTGGCGCAGCGCAGCTACGCCATCGACAACCCTGCAGGCTGGGCCGGCTACGGCGCCAGCGTCTGGGGGCTCTCCGCCTCCGACGGCCCGGCGGATCTGACGCTCGACTACCGCGGCCACGCCCGGCGCTTCTTCACCTACGCCGCGCGCGGCGCCTCGTTCAACGAGGTGCGTGACGACGGCACCCTCGCCCCGACGGCGGCGGGGGGATCGATCCCCTTCGCCCCTGAAATCGCCATCCCGGCACTCATCCAGATGCGGGAACGGTACGGCGACTGGCTCTTCGGGCAGTACGGCTTCGTCGATGCCTTCAATCCGAGTTTCCAGTTTCCGGTGAGCGTGAGTCAGGGCCGGCTGGTGCCGGGCCAGGGGTGGTTCGATACCGACTACCTCGGCATCGATCAGGGACCGATCGTCGCCATGCTCGCGAACTACCGCACCGATCTGGTCTGGAAGTACATGAGAAAGAGCCCCTACATCATCCGCGGCCTCAGGCGGGCGGGCTTCTCCGGCGGCTGGCTGGATCAGGCGCCGTGAAGCCGCGGTCTGTCATCCCGAGGGAGCCAAGCGACCGAGGGATCTCTTTCGGCGCGCACCTGGAGGGAACCCTCGCTTCGCTTGGGATGACAGCATGGGGCGTGGTAATCGTCGTACTGGGCCTCCTCGGCTGTCGTGAATCCGTCGAGGACTCCACCACCCTCCGGTTCTGGGCCTTCGGTCGTGAGGGAGAGGTGGTGCAGCAGCTGGCGCGCGGCTTCGAGCGGGAGCATCCCGGGGTGCGCATCCGGGTGCAGCAGATTCCGTGGAGTGCGGCGCATGAGAAGCTGCTGACGGCGATCGTCGGCCGATCGACGCCCGACATCGCGCAGATGGGCAACACCTGGGTGCCCGAGATGGTCACCCTCGGCGCGCTCGCACCGATCACCACCCCGCTCGGCGACAGCAGCTACTTCCCCGGCATCGTCGCGACCAACGTCGTCCACGATACGCTTTTCGGCATGCCGTGGTACGTCGATACCCGGGTGCTCTTCTACCGGAAGGACATCCTGGCGCGCGCCGGTTATCAGAAGATGCCGGAGACGTGGGCCGGATGGCGGGAGGCGATGCTCGCGATCAAGCGGGTGGGCGGCAAGGACAAGTACGCGATCTTCCTGCCTACCAATGAGTGGCCGCCACAGGCGATCCTCGGGCTGCAGCAGGGCTCGACCCTGATCAACGCCGACGGTTTCGGCACCTTTGCGGAGCCGGCGTTCGCACGGGCGTTCGACTTCCTGCTCTCGCTGTATCGGGATGGGCTGGCGCCACCCGTCAGCAACACCGAGATCGCGAATCTCTACCAGGAGTTCGGGCGCGGCTACTTCGCGATGTACATCAGCGGGCCGTGGAACCTGGGTGAATTCCGCCGTCGGCTCCCGCCGGAGCTGCAGCAGGCGTGGGGCACCGCTCCCCTCCCCGGTCCCACCGGCGCCGAATCAGGCGTGTCGCTGGCGGGCGGCTCCAGCCTGGTGGTCTTTCGCTCCTCGCGGCATCGCGAGCTGGCAACGCAGCTGGTCGAGTATCTCTCCCGGCCCGAGCAGCAGGCGGCGTTCTATCGCCTCACCGGCGATCTCCCCGCGCGGCGCGAGGCCTGGGCCGATTCGGCGCTGGCCGCCGATCGTGAGGCGGATGCCTTCCGGATTCAGCTCCTCCGCGCGGTCCCGACCCCGATGGTGCCGGAGTGGGAGCAGGTGACGACCAAGATCATGGACCATACCGAGGCGGCGGTGCGCGGCGGTACGGCGCCCGCGACGGCGCTGGCGGAGCTGGACGCCGATGTGAATCGGTTGCTGGAACGGCGGCGCTACCTGCTGGCCCGCGCGCTGGGCGGGAAGGTGGAGCGGTGACGGCCAGCGCGAGCCGGGCAGAGGCACGGGCGGGGTGGGCATTCGTGGCGCCGGCGCTGCTGCTGATCGGGGTGTTCTTCGCGATCCCGGTGTGCGGGGCCTTCCTCCTGTCCTTCACCGACTTCGACCTCTACTCCATCGCTGACTTCGGCAGCACCCGGTTCGTCGGGCTCAAGAACTACCGCGACCTGATGGGGACGCCGCTGTTCTGGACCGCGCTTCGCAACACCACCTACTTCGTGGTGGTCGGCGGGCCTCTCTCGGCCGCGGCGTCGCTCGCGGCGGCGGTGCTGGTCAACGCCAGGATGCTGCGATTCAAGCCGCTGTTCCGCAGCGCCTTCTTTGCGCCCTGGGTCACCACGCTGGTCGCCGTGGCGATCGTGTGGCGCTACATCTACCACCCGCAATACGGGCTGGTAAACGCCGGCCTAGCCCACCTCGGCATCGGACCGATCGACTGGCTCGGCAATCCCCACTGGGCAATGCCGGCGATCATCCTGCTCTCGGTCTGGAAGAATTTCGGGTACAACATGCTGGTCTTCCTCGCGGGGCTGCAGGCGATCCCCGAGGAGCTGTACGAAGCGGCGGCACTGGACGGCGCCGGCGCGTGGCACCGCTTCAGGCACATCACCCTGCCGATGCTCGCACCGACATTCGTGTTCGTCGGCGTCGTGACGATGATCGCCTCGTTCCAGATCTTCAGCGAGCCGTACGTGATGACCCAGGGCGGCCCGCTCAAGGCCACTGAGACGCTGGTGCTCTTCATGTACGAAGAGGGCTTCCGCTGGTGGCGGCTGGGATTCTCCGCCGCGATCGCCGTCGTGCTCTTCGGGCTGACGCTGGTGGGCACCCTGGTGCAGCTGCAGATCCGCAAGCGGTCGGCGCTGTGAAGCGGCGGCTGCAGTTCATCGGGCTCCACGCGTTGCTCATCGTCGCGGCGCTGCTCGCGGCGGCGCCGCTGCTCTGGATGGTATCGGCCTCGCTGATGCGACCGGGTGAGGCGAACACCTCGCCGCCGCCGCTGTTGCCGCAGCACCCGACGCTCGAGCACTATCGCACCCTCTTCACCACCCTGAGCCTCGGTCGCTACTTCCTCAACAGCCTGTTCATCGCGGTGGGAGGCACCCTGCTCGCCGTGGTGATCACCGGCATGGCTGGATACGCCTTTGCCAAGCTCCGCTTCCGGGGACGGGAGCGGGTCTTCGGCGGACTGCTCGCCGGGATGGTCATCCCCGGGCAGGTGGCGATGCTGCCGATGTTCATCCTGCTCCGCGAAATGGGGCTGATCAACACCCTGTTCGGCGCGATGATACCGGTGCTCGCCCCGATCTACGGGATCTTCCTGGTGCGCCAGTACGCCCTGTCCATTCCGGACGATCTGCTCGATGCGGCGCGGCTGGATGGCGCGAGCGAATTCCGCATCTTCCGCTCAATCGTGTTTCCGTCGCTCGGCCCCGTCCTCGCGACGCTCGGCGTGTTCACCTTTCTCAGCGCCTGGAACGACTTCATGTGGCCGCTCATCGTCCTGAGCGATGACGCGCACTACACGCTCCCCGTCGCGCTCGCGAACCTGTCGGGCGAGCATGTACAGGACGTCGAGCTGATGATGGGTGGAGCGGTGGTCACCGTGCTGCCGGTGTTCCTCGCGTTCCTCTTCCTGCAGCGCTACTACATCCAGGGCATCATGGCGGGGAGCGTGAAGGGATGATTGCCGGACTGCTCCTCGCGTCGCTGATCGCCGGTGCCGAGTTCGATTCGCTGAAGCCCCGGTCGCTCGACGGCTTCGAGCGGCTGACAGACTGGAGCGCGCATCCCGCCGACGGGGTCTCGCTTGCACTCCACGGAGACCGCGGCCGCACCGGGCGGGCGCTCCGGCTGGACTTCGATTTTCACGGCGGGGGCGGCTACGCGATCGCGCGCCGTACCCTCGACATCCCGCTGCCGCAGAACTACGCCTTCTCGTTCTGGATGCGGGGGAAGGCTCCGCCGAATACCCTCGAGTTCAAGCTGGTGGACGCCTCCGGCGAAAACGTCTGGTGGTACACCGAGCGGGACCGGAGCTTCGACGGGGTGTGGCAGAAGGTCACCGTCCGTCGGCGCCAGATCAGCTTCGCGTGGGGTCCGGCAGGCGGCGGCGTGCTGCGTCAGGCGGCGGCGCTGGAGCTGGTCATCACCGCAGGAAAAGGCGGTGGCCATGGCAGCGTCTGGTTCGACGACCTGGTGCTGACGCCGCTGCCGGAACTCGGTCCGTATGATCGCACTCCCGTCGCCACGGCGAATGCGAGCCTGCCACATCACGCAGCAGCCGCGGCCATCGACGGCGACTCCACGACCTCGTGGCGGGCGCGGAGCGTGGGTGTGCCCACGAGCCTCACCATCGACTTTCTCCGGCCGCGGGAATTCGGCGGAGTCACGCTGCTCTGGGAGCCGGGACTGGCCGCGCGCGACTACGACCTGCTGCTCTCCGATGACCGTCGCGAGTGGCACATCGTCCGCAGGGTGCGTGGCGGCGATGGTGGTCGCGACGATCTCTATCTGCCCGACAGCGAGACGCGCTACCTGCGCCTCGTCCTCCGCGCTCCACTCGGCCCCCAGGGCTACGGCCTGCGTGAAGCGGTGATTCGGCCACTGGTGGTTGGCGGCTCGCGTAACGCCTTCTTCGAAGCTATCGCGCACGAATCGGCGCCGGGCGTCTTCCCCCGATACTACAGCGGCGAACGCGCCTACTGGACCGTCGTGGGAGTCGATGGCGCCGCCGAGGAGGCACTCATCAACGAGGATGGCGCGGTAGAGACGGGCAAGGGCGCCTTTTCGATCGAGCCGTTTCTGTACGATGGTCGGCTCATCACCTGGCACGACGTCGTCCGCCGAGTCTCGCTCGAAGATGGGGTGCTGCCGATCCCGACGGTGGAGTGGACTGCAGGGGAACTTTCCCTCCGTGTCACCGCATTCGCAATCGGCCCTCCGCAGGCATCTTCGCTGATCGTGCGCTATCGGGTGGCCAATCGTGGCAGCACGACGCGGCAGCCGACGCTCTATCTCGCGGCGCGTCCTTTCCAAGTGAACCCGCCCTGGCAGTTCCTGAACACCACTGGCGGCGCGGCGACGATCGATTCGCTGCGCTGGAGTGGAAAAGCGCTGGTGGTGAACGGCGACCGGCTGGTGGTGCCGTTCACTCCACCCGCGCGCGTCGGTGCGAGCAGCTTCGATGGCGGGGAGATCGCGGGCCACCTGCTCAGCGGGCGACTGCCGCTTGCCGCCGCCGCTCGGGATCCCTTCGGCGCGGCATCCGCCGCGCTGGCATGGCCTCTCACCCTCGCCGCCGGCGATTCCGCCGAGGTCGCCATCGAAATTCCACTGCACCCGGGCTCGCGTCCGAATCTCGCCCCGGCAGCGCTGTCGCTGGTTGGTGAGACAATGGCCGAGCTCGGCGGCGGCTGGCACGAGAAGCTGGACCGGACCGAGATCATTCTCCCCGAGGCCGGAGCGCATCTGGCGCGGAGCATCCAGAGCACCATCGCCTGGATTCTCATCAATCGTGATGGCCCGGCGCTGCAGCCCGGCTCGCGCTCCTATGAGCGCTCCTGGATTCGCGATGGCTCGCTCACCTCGACGGCGCTGCTCCGCTTCGGGCATCCGGAGGTGGTGCGGGACTTCATCACCTGGTTTGCGCACTATCAGTATCCGAGCGGCAAGATTCCCTGCTGCGTCGATGCCCGAGGCGCCGATCCGGTGCCGGAGCATGACAGCCACGGCGAGTTCATCTACCTCGTCATGGAGTACTACCGGCACACCGGTGACCGGCCGCTGCTCGAGGCGATGTGGCCGCATGTGCGGCTGGCGGCGGCATACATCGACTCGCTCCGGCAGACGCGCCGTACGGCGGAGTATCGGAGTGGTGACCAGCAGGTCTTCTTCGGCCTCCTGCCGCCTTCGATCAGTCACGAGGGCTACTCGGCCAAGCCGATGCATTCGTACTGGGACGATTTCTTCGCGCTGCGCGGGCTCAAGGATGCCGCCGCGATGGCGGAGATCCTGGGCCATCGCGATGAGGCAACCGCTCTCGCCGGCATGCGGGACGAGTTCCGCCGCGACCTGCTCGCCTCACTCGCTCGGGCGATGACGCAGCATCACATCGACTACCTCCCTGGCGCCGCCGATCTCGGCGACTTCGACGCCACGTCCACGACCATCGCGGTCACGCCCGTCGGTGAGGAGAGCACGCTTCCCCGGGCCGCGCTCCGCGCGACCTTCGAACAGTACTGGCGCAACACCATGCAGCGGCTGCAGCCATCGGCGGTGTGGGACGCCTACACCCCGTACGAGCTCCGCACCGTCGGCACTGTCCTCCGTCTCGGCCGGAAGGACCGCGCCCTCGCCCTGATGGACATGTTCCTCGCCGACCAGGAGCCCGCGGAGTGGAACCAGTGGCCCGAGGTTGTCTGGCACGACCGCCGAGCTCCGAAGTTCATCGGCGACTCGCCGCACACCTGGGTGGGCTCCGACTTCCTGCGATCGGCGGCGGACCTCTTTGCCTACGAGCGGGAGGAGGACAGCGCGCTCGTCGTCGGTGCGGGAGTGAGCGACCGCTGGCTCGACACTCCGGGCGTGACCGTCCGTCGCCTGCACACCTGGTGGGGAGCGCTCAGCTACACCATGCGCCGGGAGGCTGGCGTAGTACGGGTGCGAATCTCCGATGGAGTGCGGGTCCCTGTCGGTGGCCTGCGAGTATCTTCCCCCGCCGCTGCACCGATGCGGCGTGCGCTGGTGAACGCTGTCGCGGCCGAGATAGACGCGGACGGCCTCGTGGTGGTGCGCGCCGTGCCCGCGGAAGTCGTGTTCGAGTACTGATGGACGCCAGTCGCCCATCGACCTGACCCTGGAGGATCGATTCTCGTGGGACCGTACGCGCAGCTCCTGTCCAATGGCCGTTACCGTGTGCTGCTCACCGGCGCCGGCGCCGGTGCCTCGTCGTTCGAGTCGGTCGCGCTCACTCGCTGGGCGGCCGACCGTACCCGGGACGCAGACGGATTCTTCCTCTACATACGTGACCTCGACCGGGGCCACCTGTGGGGTGCCGGGCGGCAGCCCGTGGGCCGGGTGCCTGACATCTACCGGACCCGCTCCGGCCCCGGTCGAGCCGAGATCCTGCGTGAAGACGACGGCATTGTGACCAGGCTCGATGTCTGCGTCGATCCCGATGCCGATGCGGAGATCCGCCTGCTGACGCTGACCAATCGCAGCCGGAAGCCGCGCCACCTCGACGTCACCAGCTACGCAGAAGTCGCCCTGAACTCGCCGGCGGCGGATGCCGCGCATCCGGCATTCTCCAAGCTGTTCGTGCAGACCGAGTACTTCGGCGGCCGGGAGGCACTGCTGGCGCGGCGGCGGCCGCGCAGTCCCGATGAGCTGCCGGTGTATCTGGGACATCGACTGGCGATCGACAGCCACGCCGCCGGGGAGGCGCCCTCGGTGGAGACCGACCGGGCGCGCTTCATCGGGCGCGGCCGGACCCTGGCGAATCCGGCCGTGCTCGATGCCGGAGCCGCGCTCTCGGGCACCACCGGCAACGTGCTGGATCCGATCCTCGCGATGCGGCGTGAGGTACACCTCACCGCCGGCGAGAGCATCCGGCTCGTCGCGATCCTGGCTGCCGGCCGCGATCGGGACGCAGTCACCGCCTGCCTCACATCGAGCTACACCGCACGCGCGCCGGAGATCTTTCACGCGGCCCGGGCACGTGACCTTGCGCAGCTCAAGCAGGCGGGGCTGCCGCGCGAATGGCGGGAGCGGCTACCCCTGCTGATGGGCGCGGTCTCCTACGGCGCACCGCTGATCAGCCCCGGCGCTGCGTTCCCGGAGCCGAGCACCCTCGTGCTGGGCGACTCAAAGGCGCTGGGACTGGTCGGCGGGATACCGCTGATGGTGGCTCGGGTCGCCGCGCCGCCCACGGCGCACGCCGTGCTGCAGCTCGCGCGGGTCGCCACCTACTGGCGCGCCGCCGGCTTCGCGGTTGATCTGCTGATTGTGGATGATCTCTCCAGCGAAGAGCTCCGCACCGGACTCCCCACTTCGGTCGGGGCAGGCCGCACGGTGGTGCGGCGCAGCACCGAGATTCCGGCGGAGCTGCACAACCTGGTCGAGCGCGCCGCCCGGCTCACCATGCTCGGTGCGCCGCCCGAGGTCCGGAACTACGTCGGTGATACTCCCGCCGAGAAATTCCGCCCGGCGAGCCCTGAGCGAGGCGACGCGCCGCTCGACACCTCCGAGCAACTCCTCGACAACAACAGCTATGGTGGATTCTCGCCGGACGGGACCGAGTATGTCATCCGGCTTCCCCGGGAGAAGGGAGAGCTCCGCCGCCCGCCGCTCGCCTGGAGCAACATCATCGCCAACGAGGAGATCGGCTTTCTCACGACCGACAGCGGCGCCGGGTATACCTGGAGCGTCAACAGTCGCGAAAACCGGCTCACGCCCTGGTCCAACGATCCGGTCACCGATCCCCACGGCGAGGCGCTGTACCTTCGGGACGAGGACTCGGGACTCTACTGGTCTCCGCTCCCTGGTCCGGTGCCCGGCGCGGGCGGCTATGAAGTACGCCACGGCTTCGGCTACAGCCGCACCCTGCACGAGAGCCAGCAGCTCGGTCAGGAGGTCGTTTCGTTCGTGCCGCGGCACGACGGCGTGAAGCTGGTCCGGCTCCGGATCACCAACCGGAGTGCGCGCGCCCGCCACCTCTCCGCCTTCGGGTACTGCGAGTGGGTACTGGGCGTCGTGCCGAGTGACACCACTCGCTTCGTGGTGACGGAGCGGGATGCGGCGACTGGCGCGTTGCTGGCGATGAATCCCCACAACGCGGAGTTCAGCAGCCGCATCGCCTTTGCGGCGATGGTCGGCCCCGACGGCTCCATGGCCCAGGAGTATAGCGCCGACCGCGGCAGCTTCCTCGGCAGGTTAGGCAGCACCAGCCGCCCGGATACCATTCTCACTGGTGAACCGCTCGACGGACATACCGGAGCCGGATTCGATCCCTGCGCCGCGTTCCGCGTCTCGATGACGCTGGCGCCGGGTGCGAGTGCCGAGTGCACCTTCCTGCTTGGTGAGGCGGCGACCCGCGAGGATGCCAGGATCATCGTCCGCCGATATGAGAAGAGCGCCTCGATCACCGCCGCACTCGACGGCATCGTGACCTCTTGGCGTGAGACGCTGGGTCGGGTCCAGGTGCGGACTCCGTCGCCGGCGATCGACCTGATGCTCAACGGCTGGCTCTCCTATCAGAACCTCTGCTGCCGCATGTGGGCTCGCTCGGCATTCTATCAGTCGGGCGGCGCCTTCGGCTTCCGGGACCAGTTGCAGGATGCCGCGGCCCTCATCTACCTCGACCCCACCGTCACCCGTGAGCAGATCCTGAAGCACGCCGCGCATCAGTTCGTCGAGGGGGATGTCCTCCACTGGTGGCACCCGCCGCTCAGCAAAGGCATCCGGACCCGCTTCTCCGACGACCTCCTCTGGCTGCCGTATATCACGGCGGGGTATATCCGCCACACCGGCGACCTGGGCATCCTCGATGAGCGGACCCGCTTCCTCACCGCCCGCGCGCTGGAACCGGGAGAGGACGAGGAGTTCATGGTTCCGCAGGATTCGGGGGAGTCGGCCGATCTCTATGAACACTGCTGCCGGGTGCTCGATCGATCCCTGACCAGAGGGGCGCACGGCCTGCCGCTGATGGGTACCGGCGACTGGAACGACGGCATGAACCGCGTCGGGCGGGAGGGGCGCGGCGAGAGTGTCTGGCTCGGCTTCTTCCTTTTCCATATCCTCGACGGCTTCCTGCCGCTCTGCGACCTGCGTGATGACGCCAACCGGGCCACCCGCTATCGCGCCTACCAGCGGGTGCTCGGCGCGGCACTGAACTCGGGAGGCTGGGACGGCGAGTGGTATCGCCGCGCTTATTACGACAACGGTGACCCGATCGGCTCCAAGGAGAGCGACGAGTGCCGCATCGATGCGATCGCCCAGGCATGGGCGGTACTGTCAGGCGCGGCGCCCCAAGAACGCGCCGCATTGGCCCTCGACGCGCTGGAGCGGTACCTGGTGAGCGAGGAGGACGGCATCATTCGGCTGCTCACTCCGGCATTCGACAAGACGCCCAACGATCCCGGCTACATCAAGGGCTATCTGCCCGGAGTGCGGGAGAATGGCGGTCAGTACACCCACGGAGCGCTCTGGGCGGTCCGCGCGCTGGCGGAGGCGGGGCGCGGAGAGCGGGCAGCGACGCTGCTCGAGATGCTCAGCCCGGTGAACCATGGCCGGACCTCGGAGGAAGTGGCGCGATACCAGGTCGAACCATATGTCATCGCGGCGGACGTCTATGGTGTCGCTCCGCATCTGGGGCGGGGCGGGTGGACCTGGTACACCGGTTCGGCTGGGTGGATGTTCCGGGTCGCGCTGGAGTCGGTACTGGGCATGACGATGAGCGGAGGAGACACGCTGCTCCTCTCACCCTGTATTCCGGAGTCGTGGCCGGGGTTCAGCATGCGGTATCGACTGCCGAATGACAGCACCACGTACGAAATCGACGTGCTTCGCGGCGGGGGGGAGTACACCACCGGCACGCTCGACGGCATGCCTCTGTCGATCGAGGGCCGCGCCCTGGTGGTGCCGCTCAAGCAGGATGGTCAGCAGCACCGCATCGAAGTCACCCTCGGCGCGGATGTCGGGCCGCGATACGCGTCACGATTGATCGGTCAGTGACGCGCCGTGGGTGCGGATGACCTCGGCGTAAGTCCTGGCGCTCTCCTTCGGGGTGCGCTTCTGGGTGGCGAAGTCGATGTGGTAGAGCCCGAAACGCTTCGAGAAGCCGTGACTCCACTCGAAGTTGTCGAGCAGCGACCAGGCGAAGTAGCCGCGGAGATCGACGCCGGCGCCGATGGCGCGGTGAGCGGCCCGGAGATGATCGCGGTAATACGCGACCCGCAGTGGATCAGCGACCACGGGCCCGTCCGCGGTCGCGGCATCGGGAAAGGCGGCGCCATTCTCGGTGATGTAGAGCGGCACCGGTCCATAGCGCTGCTGCACCCAGGTGAGCACATCGGTGAGCGCGTCGGGGTACACTTCCCAGTCGGTGGTGGTGTAGGTGTGCTGTGGCTGGCGCACCTTCCCGGCACGCACCGGTAGTGCAGCGGGATCATCGCAGGTCACCGCGCGGGTGTAGTAGTTGATGCCGAGAAAATCGAGCGGCTGCCGGATCAGGGCAAAGTCCTCCTCGGGGAACTGGGGCCACGCGGAGCCGTATATTTCCTGCAGCTCCTCGGGATAGTGACCGAAGAAGACCGGATCGAGATACTGCCGATTCATGTAGGCATCGGCGCGGCGGGTGGCGGCGAGGTCCTCAGGCCTATCCGAGGCGGGATACTTCGGCTCCAGGTTGACCACCAGGCCGGGACTGCGGCCCCCTTCGGCGCGGATCGCCTGCATGGCGGCGCCGTGGGCGCGGAGCAGGTTGTGGCTCGCGATCGGCGTCTCGGAGACGCTGCGGTGTCCGGGAGCCAGCGTCCCGAAGAGATAGCCGCCGTCGGTCACGACCCAGGGCTCGTTGAGCGTCGCCCACATGGCGGCGCGATCCCCGAGCGCCTTGACCATGACCGTCGCATAGTCGGCGAACCAGTTGGCGATGTCCCGATTGAGCCAGCCGCCGCGATCGTCGAGCGCGGCCGGCAGGTCCCAGTGGTAGAGGGTGATGTTGGGCTGGATGCCGTGCTTGACGAGGGTGTCGGTGAGCCGATCGTAGAAGGCGAGCCCCTGCGGATTCACCGGGCCGCGACCCGATGGCATCACCCGGCTCCACGAAATGCTGTAGCGGTAACTGCTGAGTCCGAGGTCACGCATCAGGCGGACATCGTCCTCGAAGCGGTGGTAGTGATCGCAGGCCACATCGCCGGTATCGCCGTTCTCCGTCATGCCGGGCGTGTGGGCAAAGCGGTGCCAAATGCTCGCTCCGGCGCCGTCGGCGAGGGGAGAGCCTTCGATCTGGTAGGCAGATGTCGCGGCGCCCCACAGAAAGCCGCTGGGGAACTGGATCGGTTCAGACATTCTCAGAAAGCGCTCAGATGGCCAAGGTGGTGCTCGAAGGGCTGACAAAGATATACGAGGACCGCGGAAAGTCTCATCCCGCGGTCCACAGCATCGATCTGACCATCGAGGACGGCGAGTTCGTGGTGCTGGTGGGTCCCTCCGGCTGCGGGAAGAGCACCACACTGCGGATGATCGCGGGGCTGGAGTCGATCTCCGGCGGGACGCTGCGGATCGGAGACCGGGTGGTCAACGGCGTCCCCGCGAGCGAGCGGGATATCGCGATGGTCTTCCAGAACTATGCGCTCTATCCCCACATGTCGGTCTTCGAGAACCTGGCCTTTGCACTCAAGCTCCGGAAGATGCCGGGCAGCGAGATCGACACCCGGGTGCGCCAGGCCGCCGAGCTCCTCGGACTCGCGGACCTGCTGGAGCGGAAGCCGCGGCAACTCTCGGGCGGGCAGCGTCAGCGCGTGGCGCTGGGGCGCGCCATCGTCCGCCAGCCGCAGGTCTTTCTCTTCGACGAGCCGCTCTCCAACCTCGATGCCAAGCTGCGAGTGCAGATGCTCCGGGAGATCGCGGCGCTCAGACGCCGGCTCGGCACCACGACGATCTATGTCACCCACGATCAGGTGGAGGCGATGACGCTGGGCGACCGGATCGTGGTAATGAAGGATGGTCTGGTGCAGCAGGTGGATACGCCACTCGGCATCTACCGCGCGCCGGCGAATACCTTTGTCGCCACCTTTGTCGGGAGCCCGCCGATGAACCTGGTGCCCGGCCGGATCAGCGCCGGGCGGTTCACCGCGTCCACGGGCTCGCTCAGCTTTCCCGTCTCTCAGCTCGCAACCGTCCCGACGATTCTTGGCGTCCGGTCCGAGGCGCTGCACCTCTGCCCCACCGGCCAGGGCAACTTCACCGCTCGAATCGATGAGATCGAACCGATCGGGAGCGAGACGATGCTCACGGTCGATGCGGGCGGGACGCTGCTCACGGTACGGGTCGATGGCGGGACGATGGTACAGCGGGGCGATCAGACCGGGCTGGCGGTCGCGCCGGAAGCGCTGCACTGGTTTGCGGGCGACACGGAACGGCGACTGACTTAGCGTCCGCCAAGCCGCAAGCAGAATCATCACACGGGCGGGTACACCGGATAGGTTGCGTCGTACATCCTCTGCACAATAGCACCACGGAGATCTCCTGGGCGCGCCCCCCGCGCCAGGCCCTCCGCATACACCACCTCCGCGACGGCGATGGCGATCTCCACCGAGACCCGGCGGATGTCCGAGAGCGGCGGAAACAGGGTCCCGTGCTCGAGCGAGGCCTGCGTCACCTGTGCCGCGAGCGTCCGCGCCGCCGCGTAGAACATGGCGTCCGTGATCCGCCGCGCACCGCTCACGATCACGCCGAGACCGACGCCGGGGAAGATGTAGGCGTTGTTGCCCTGCCCCGGTACCAAGGTCCGCCCCTGCCGTTCAACCGGGTCGAATGGACTTCCCGTCGCGACGATCGCTCGGCCCTCCGACCATTCATAGGCTTCCGCTGCGGTGCATTCGGCGCGGCTGGTGGGATTGGAAAGGGGAAAGACAATCGGCCGCTCGTTGAGCCGGGCCATCGCCCGAATCACCGGCTCCGTGAAGGTGCCGGGCGCGCCTGACACGCCGATGAGCGCCGTCGGTCGAACCGCCTGGATGGCGCCGAGCAGCTCCTGGACGGGCGGGTGAGGATGCGCAAAGTTGCGCTGCGATTCCGGCACCCCCGGGCGGTCGGCGGTCAGTAGCCCCTGCTGATCCACCATCCAGCATTGCCGGCGCGCCGCCTCCGGCGTCACTCCCTCGCGCACCTGCGCTGCGACGATCATCTCGGCGATACCGGTGGCCGCGGAGCCCGCGCCGAGAAAGAGCACCCGATGAGCAGTGATCGCCTGACCGGTGATGTGGCCCGCCGAAAGCAGCCCCGCCAGCGCGACGCTGGCCGTCCCCTGGATGTCGTCGTTGAAGCAGCAGACCTGATCGCGGTACCGCGAGAGGAGCCGCATCGCGTTTTGCGTCGCGAAGTCCTCAAACTGGATCACCGCACCGGGGAAGACCGCCTGCACCGCCATGACGAACTCATCCAGCAGCGCATCGTAGGCGTCGCCCCTGATCCGCGGGTGTGGCAGGCCGAGGTAGAGCGGATCGTGGCGAATCTCGGCGCGATCGGTTCCGACATCAATCATCACCGGCAGGCACAGCGCCGGATCCACGCCCGCGCAGGCGGTGTACAGCGAGAGCTTCCCGATGGGGATGCCCATGCCATTGGCGCCCAGGTCTCCAAGTCCGAGGATGCGTTCCCCGTCTGTCACCACGATCATGCCGACGTTCGGCTCGGGCCAGTTCCGGAGCAGCTGAGCCACCCGGCCGGCGTCGTTCGCCGTCACGTACAGGCCGCGCGGCCGCCGGAAGATGTGCCCGAAGCGTACGCACGCCTCTCCCACCGTCGGGGTGTAGAGGATGGGCATCATCTCCTCGACATGCGCCATCACCGTCCGGTAGAAGAGATGCTCGTTGCGGTCCTGGAGGCTGATCAGGTAGATGTACTGCTCCAGCGCACTCGACTTCTGCCGGAAGTTCTCGATGATCCGCGCCTGCTGCTCGTCCTGGGTCGTGATCCGCGGCGGCAGCATTCCGCGCAACGCCAGCGCATCCCGCTCGGCCTCCGTGAAGCTGGTGCCCTTGTTCAGGCGGGGATCGTGGAGATAGTCGTGCGGTGTGGGCGCCATCGGACCAAGATAGAAGAGGGGTCGCCGGAGCGTCAGCCGACGTCGATCGGCGCGAGCATCACTCGCGCATCCACCACCCGCGCGCCATCGGCAAAGGCAAGTACCGGATTGAGATCGAGTTCCGCGATTTCGGGGAAGTCGGTCACCAGCCGACTGGCCCGGAGGAGCACCTCCTCGAGCGCCCCGAGATCGGCGGGTGGCGCGCCCCGTACCCCGGTCAGCAGGCGGAAGCCACGGATCCCCCGCACCATGTCGGCGGCATCCAGGCGGTGAATCGGAGCGAGCCGGAATACGACATCCGCCAGCACCTCCACCAGCGTGCCGCCCAGGCCGAACATGAGCATCGGACCCAGCGACGGGTCGCGCGACATCCCCACGATCAGCTCCCGTCCTCCGCTGATCATCTGCTGCACCAGGATGCCGCTGATGGGCGCGTCCGGCTGCGCCCGGCGCGCACCAGCCATGATTTCCGAATAGGCCGTGCGCGCCTCGTCCGGGTTCCCGATGCCCACCTGCACTCCGCCCACGTCGGTCTTATGGATGATGGCGGGCGCGACGATCTTGAGCACCACCGGGTAGCCCATGCGGTCGGCGGCGGCCACGACCTCCTCCGCACTCCGCGCGAGCACGGCATTCGCCGTCCGGAAGCCGTAGCTCTGCAGCAGTTCCAGCGACTCCAGCTCATCGAGGCGCCCGCGGCCCTCCGCGCGCGCGCGCTGCAGCAGGGCGGCGCCACGGGGCTGATCCACCGCAAACTCCTCCGCCACCGGCACCGCGCGCTCCCGCCATTCGCGGTAGCGGCACATCGCGGCCAGTGCGCGTGCCGCCGATTCGGGAAAGATGTACGCCGGAATGTTCACCGCGTGCAGTTCGGCCCGGCCCTGCGGGAGGCCCTGCCGTCCCATGAGGACAGCCAGCATCGGTTTGTCCGGACCGGACGACTTTGCGGCGACGATGGCCTCCGCCACGTCCGCCTGACGGACCCCGAGGGGCGGGACGAAGAGCGGGATGACGGCATCGATGCCGGGATCGTCGAGCAGCGCGCCGAGTGCGGAGCGATAGCCGGATGGAGTCGCCGACGCGATCATGTCGAGCGGGTTGTGGAGCGAGGCCTCTTCCGGGAAGTGCGGCTTGAGCCGGGCCACGGTCATCACATCCAGCTCGGCCACGTTGAGGCCGTTTGCCTCGAGGGCGTCGGCGGCGAGGATGCCGGGCCCGCCGGAATTGGTGAGGACGGCAACCCGCCGCCCGCGCGGCAATGCCTGGCCGTTAAAGGCCATGGCGAGATCGAACAACTCCTCCACCGACCCCGCGCGTAACACACCGGCCTGGGCCAGCAGCGCTTCAATTGCTATGTCGCTGGCGGCAAGCGCGCCCGTGTGGGAGGATGCCGCCCGCGCGCCTACTCTGGAGCGCCCCGACTTCACCACGATGACCGGCTTCTTGCGGGTCACCCGAGAGGCTAGCTCCAGAAAGCGGCGCGGGTGCCCGAAGTTCTCGACGTACATCAGGATCACCTCGATCCCCGGATCGTCCTCCCAATGCAGCAGCAGGTCGTTGCCGCTCACATCCGGCTTGTTGCCCATCGAGACGAACTGCGCGATGCCGATGCCGTACTCCTGGGCGTAGTCCAGCACGGAAAGTCCCATCGCCCCCGACTGACTGACGAAGCCCACCCGGCCGAATGGCGGCATGCTCGGCGCAAAGGTCGCATTCATCGAGACGGCCGGATCGGCGTTGAGCACGCCCATGCAGTTGGGACCGACGAGTCGCATGCCGTAGCGGCGACAGATCCCGAGCAGCTCCAGCTCGCGTTCCACCCCCTCCCCACCCACCTCGCGAAAGCCGGAGCTGATGACCACGAGGCCGCGGACGCCCTTCCGGCCGCAGTCCTCCGCCACCGCGGCAACGTGCGACTTCGGCACGCAGACCACCGCCATGTCCACCGGATCGGGGATGTCGGAGACACGGGGCCAGGCCCTGATCGAGTGGATGGCCGGCGCGTTAGGATTCACCGGAAAGACCGTCCCGGTGAATCCGTACTTCACGAGATTGGCGAGGATCTGGTGGCCGAGTGTGTTTGGAGAGCGGGATGCGCCGACGACGGCGATCGTTTGCGGCGAGAGGATGGCATCGAGAGGGCGGGTCATCGGTGAATCATCGCCCGGGCGACGGCCGGATTGTAGGGGCGATCGGCTGGGGACGGCCACCCTGAAGCACCCCTACCCGCCCGCCATCCCACTGCCCGATCGCCCGATCGCCCAATCGCCCGTTACCGCAGCGGTGCAGTCAGCTTGATGAAGTACACCTCGTTGAAGTCGGTCGCGCCGAGCTTCGGAAGCAGCTTGGGTGCCGGCCCTTCGGTCAGGCCGAAATCATCGTCGTTGGACACGGCGATGGTGTGATTGTCGACGACCGTGACTCCTTCCGGCTTGTCATGCGGATAGCCCAGTGCCAGGAGATCTACCAGCAGCTCCTTCTTCACCGGCACGATCCCCGCCGCCTGCAGCTCGGAAGGAGCGAGCGTCTCGAGGCTCCTGCCGCCGAACAGCATCCCGTCGGCCCCGTTCGCCGGATCGGAGACGTCGGTGGCGCCGGAGATGTCGATACGATAGACCCGCTTGATCTTCGCCGGCTTGGCGGAATCGCCCGGCATATCGGTGTCGCGCTCGAGCACCAGGAAGTGGGTCTGATCGATCGCGGCGATATCGCTGTTGTGGTCGTCCACCGCATCCTGGACGTAGATGAACTGCCGAGTCCCGCCTGACTGGGTGTTGTATTCGAAGAGCCTGGTTATCACCGACATCCGGCCCGCCGCCTTGGGATTGTCGAGCGGGCCCTCGAAGATGGCCATCAGCGTCTTCCCGTCGGGAAGCGCGCTCACCCCTTCAATCCCCCGGTTGGCGCGGCGCTTCTTGAACAGCTGCGGCAGCACGTGCTCCCCACCGGTGTACGGGCTCAACCGTTCCAGGGTCCTGCCGTGACTGTCGAGATGCAGCAGGCTTGGGCCGTACTCTTCAGCGACCCAGAACTCACCACCCGTGATGGCCGTGATCCCCTCGGGATCGATGCCTTCCGGATCGGCGGGAATCCACTTGCCATCGGGGGCGAGCGCCGTCTCTCCGGTGCCACCCTGTCCGGGCATCGGGGGGATGCCGGTGAGCGGTGTCTTGCCGCTGTCGGAGATCTCGATCTTCGCGACCTCCATCAGCCTGCCGCGTTCGAGCCGGAAGCGTCCGAAGCGCGGGGTGAACGCCGGCATCACGAACGCCTTGGCGTCTTTGCCGGCGTCGTAGTTAGGGCCGCGGTCGGAGAGCAGGTAGAAGTAACCGGCAGCGCTCGGGTCGGCGGAGATCGAGGAACCGTAGCCGGCGTCGAAAACCTCGACACCTTTCACCTTCGTCAGCACCGCTCTCGGCAGCACCTTTGCAATCAGTGCCGGCTCCTGCTGCAGCTGCCGCGTCGCCGCCGCACCGGCCAGAATCAACCCGACGACAAGTCCCCCACGCTTCACGAGACCCATTAATTGACTCCTCTGAACCGTTAGCCCCGGCCCCGATGGCTGGGTTGCAGGACGATACCCGCGCCTGATCGGGAATCAGGTCTCAGGTGTGCAACGCCCAGGTAAAATCGCGGCGTTGGCTCCGTGTCAGAAAGGCGCGGCCGGCCCAAACACCCGGCCGGGAGCACCAGCCGGCTTTGGAGGCCGGCCCACCCCGGGAGGGCTCCCCGTTGACCCTCCTCCCCTTCGCCAGCATCATCCTACCTGTGGCAACGACAGCGCAGAGCCCATCCCCGCCTGAGGGCGGACCGGCCCCGGAAGGGGAGAGCAGCCCAGTACCGCCGGTCGATGAGCACCGGGAGTCCGCCGTCGCGGCGGGGCTCCGGTACGTCACCGACACGATGGGAGGAATCCGCCGCAAGCGGGTTGGGCGGGGCGTCTCCTACCTCAGGCCGGACGGATCGCGTGTCCGGGACGCCGCCACCCTGAGCCGCATCAAGGCCCTGGTCATCCCGCCGGCCTGGACCGACGTCTGGATCTGTCCCTTCCCCGAGGGGCACATCCAGGTGACCGCACGCGATGCCAAGGGTCGCAAGCAATATCGCTATCACCCCAAGTATCGCGCAGTCCGGGACGAAACCAAGTTCGGGCGGATGCTCGAGTTCAGCGAACTCCTTCCCGGCATTCGCGAGCACCTGGAGCACGACCTCGCCCTCCCCGCCCTCCCTCGCCCCAAGCTGCTGGCCACCGTCGTCTGGCTGCTGGAGCGGACCTTCATCCGGGTCGGGAACGATGAGTATGCCCGGGACAATCGCTCCTACGGCCTCACGACCATGCGCCGGCGGCACCTCACCGTCTCCGGGTGGCGGATGGACTTCGAGTTCCGGGGCAAGAGCGGCGTCAAGCACGCCGTCGCCGTCACCGACCGGCGGATCGCGCGGATCATTCAGCACTGTCAGTCGCTCCCTGGCGAGGAGCTCTTCCAGTATCTCGATGAGGAGGGCAAGCGGCAGTCGGTGGATTCCGGAGATATCAACGAGTACCTGCGGCAGATCAGCGGGCGGGAGGTGACCGCCAAGGATTTCCGCACCTGGGCCGGCACCATGCTCGCCGCGTCGGCGCTCTGCCGCCTCGGCCCGGCGCCCACGGAGAAGCAGGCCAAGGCAAACATCGTCGCGGCGGTGGACGAGGTGGCCCGGCGCCTCGGCAACACCCGCGCCGTCTGCCGCAAGTACTACGTGCACCCGGCCATTCTCAACGCCTATCTGGAGGGCCAGGTCGCTCCGATTCCTCCGGACCCGCCCAGTCCCGCCCGGGACCAGCCGGCCGCGTCGATCCGCCGGGACGAGGCGATCGTCCTGAACTTCATTCAGAACTGGGGCCGGACGACAGCATAACGCCTGCCCGCCGGTCACCCGCCCCCCGCTCCCCGCCTCATCCCTAGTTATCCACCTAACGATCTAGTCTCTTCGAGCAGGTCGGCAGGTGGCTTCGTCGCGGTTACAATTGGAATCCAGGACCACATACGCAGGCGCACGAGGCGGCCATGACCCGATGTCCTCCGGGTCTGTTAGCCACATCCGTAAGGCGTGTCATGGGCTCCAGGATAAGGCAGCCACCCCCGCACCAGCCCCAACCACCGCCGGCGGTCGCCGACCGGGACGATCGGTCCCCATTCCCGATCGTCGGGATCGGCGCATCGGCGGGGGGCCTTGAAGCGCTCGAAGGATTCCTCACCAACGTCCCGGCTCACTCCGGCATGGCCTTCGTCGTGGTCCAGCACCTGGACCCGACCCGGAAGGACCTGTTGGCCGAGCTGCTGCAGCGCTGCACCGCAATGCCGGTGGCCCAGATCGAGGACCGGATGGCGGTCGCGCCGGATCACGTCTACATCATCCCGCCCGGCCGAGACCTCTCGATTCTCAACGGCGTGCTGCACCTGATGGATCCGGCCGCGCCCAGCGGCCTGCGCCTGCCTATCGACCTCTTCCTGCGCGCACTCGCGGACGACCGGCGGGAGCACAGCATCGGCGTGATTCTCTCCGGCATGGGATCCGACGGGACGCTCGGCCTGCGGGCGATCCGGGAACGGGCCGGTGCGGTGTTCGTGCAGGATCCGGCGACGGCCAAGTTCGACAGCATGCCCCGAAGCGCCATCGATGCGGGTTTGGCCGATATCGTCGCCCCGGTCGCGGAGCTGCCGGCAAGGATCCTCGCCTATCTCAGCCACGCCCCGCGGCGTTCCGCATCCGATGGCAAGCTTACCTCGTCGGACCAGAGCAGCCTCGAGAAGGTCATGATCCTGCTGCGGACCCACACCGGTCACGACTTCTCCATGTATAAGG
>JBDTTN010000003.1:0-20316 GCA_039930625.1 Gemmatimonadota bacterium
CCCAT
Source organism: Gemmatimonadota bacterium (assembly GCA_039930625.1). Classification (GTDB taxonomy): domain Bacteria; phylum Gemmatimonadota; class Gemmatimonadetes; order Gemmatimonadales; family GWC2-71-9; genus JADJOM01. The sequence goes on from JBDTTN010000003.1 coordinate 6, forward strand.
CCCGACATCACCGACCACCTGCAGGCTCCTCGCGCTCACCTTGTCGAGTGTATCGGCGGGGGTGTGCCAGTAGGAGTTCGTGGGCCCGTAGTTGAAGTCCACCACGTCGATGGCGCGGATGCCCACCTTCTGCAGCTCCACATGATCGTCGATGAGGAAGGGCCCTGAGGTTGGGGCATCGACGAATACATCCCCATGGCCAAGCTCCTTCGCGACAGTCCAGACCAGTTGCACCACCTCCGGGGCCGCGAGCAGCGACTGTCCCTCCGGATAGAGGTGCAGGTCCTTGTCGCCGACCATGTCGAAGAGCACGGCGTAGAGTGGCTTGGGACCGGGCAACTGGTTGTGGGCGTAGTATCGCGCGCCGATCAGGACGTCGTCCTTCTCTTTCTCGAAGATGCCGTAGTCCTCGCCATCCTCGAAGAGCAGGTCGACCCCGACCTTGGAAGGGACTTTCTTGAGCGCTTCGGCGATACCGAGCAGCACCGCCACGCCGGAGGCGCCATCGTTGGCGCCGGGCACGGGGGTATGGGGCCCCTGGTAGGCAGGGTTGTCGGAGACTGGTCGCGTGTCCCAGTGGGCCATGAAGAGCACCCGCTCCGTGGCCTTGAGATTGAAGCGGGCGATGAAATTGCGCAGCGGGAGGCTGTCACCCCGGGCGGTCACGTGGGTCCACGACTGCACCACGAGCGTGTCGGCGCGCTGCCGGAGGAGCGAATCGAGCCAGGCGGCCGTGGCGTTGTGTCCGGCGGTGCCTGGGATACGATAGCCGAAGCCGACCTGGCGCTCGAGGTAGGTGAACGCGGTCGCTCCGTCGAACTCCCGCGGCGGGGGACTGCCGCTGCAGGCGGCGAGCAGGAGAGCGGCGGCGAAACAGCAACGGCGCGTCATGACACGACCCCAATGAAGAGTACCCGCGGGCCGGCGAGGCTCACGGGCTCGGAAAGCTACAGCCGACCGCCGGCCGGCCAAAGCCTAGCGATAGTCCCCCGCAAAGAGGGACAGCTGGAAGCTCGCGGACAGGATGATCTGGGAGAACTTGCGATCGAGGCTGCGCGCGTCGTTGAGCACGTAGCTGAACTGCAATCCACCGGTGAGGACCCGCGCGAACTCGGTATCGAAATTGGCCCGGTATTCCTGGCGCCGCGTGTCGGACACGCTCGCGCAGCCGGGGTCGCCGATCGACCGCAGACAGGTAAGACTCTTTGAGAGCACCGCCGACAGCTGTGAGCGCACAATCCGCCGCACTCGGCTGATTGCCGTGGGCAGCGCGAACGCGTGGGTGAAGCCGGCGGTGAGGTCCTTCTGATCGAGCACCGTCAGGTTGCCGTTGGACTCATTCTCCTGATTCAGGATCGAATAGGAGGCGGTGAAGACCATGCCGTTGCGCAGGGTGATCTGAGCATCCGGCGTCCACGTCGACGACGAATTCAGGACCCGGACGGAGCGGCCACTGAAGCTTGGCAGCACGGTGGTGCCGTGCACTCCGCGGAATGTGGTACCGATGCCGATCACCGAAATTGGTGAGCCGCGCAAGGTGCGGGTGATGCGCACATTCCCCTTGGGCCACTCGCGCTGACTGGTCTCGGAGGTGAGGAACGATCCCGGTACATGCTGGAAGCGGTTGGTGCGCACCCGGCTGTAGGCGAGAGTGAACGACGCGCCCAGCGGCAGCTCAGCACCCGACTGGAAGGTGGTGTTCCGGGTCTCCGCAGCGCCGATGGCCGAGTCCCCCTGCTGGCGCAGGAAGGAGCCACGCCCGCCGAGACCGAACTGGTACCCGAGGCTCGGGCTGAAGGCGGCGAGGTCGAAGGTCGAGCTGCGGGTAAGCCGATCGCTCACGTCGAACGGGCGTACCCGCCGGGTGCCCCGCGAAAGCGCGCTCGAGTCGCCGGCGATGCGGCTGAACAGCCGGCTGATGTCGATCGACATACCCACCTCGTTGAAGCGGGTGTTGTTCAGCGTCTGGGGCAGAATGAAGGTTCCCGCGGTATCCCCGTCCTCGCGGATCGGCTGGCGGCTGGTGAGGCTGCGCGAGAGTACGAAGCTGCTCCCGGTGAGATAGCGGGGCCGCAGCCATGAGACGATCCGCGGGGTGAGCGCCAGTCCGGTGGTGAACTGGCGATCGCGCTCCACGCCGACATCGAGACCCGCCAGGCGTTTGCGGGCCGCCGTGGCCACGCGGCCCAGCGTTGTCGAGTCGGCGTAGCGGCGCAGGTCGCGGGTGCTCGCGAGGTCGCTGCTGAGATTGAGCATGCCGAGCGGCTGCCAGGAGAATCCGGCGCTGTTCCGCCACAGATCGGTCAGCGAGGTGACCGGCGTGAGCAGCGCGTCGGTGGGCCGCCTGACTGGAGCCTGGAAGGCGAGCAGGTCTCCCTGGAGCCTGGTCAGTCCGCTGGAGAACCGGAGGCTCGCCGGGGCGAGGTTCAGGAACGGACGCTCGAGCGCACGGCCTCCCTCGGTGCCTCGTAGGAACTTGGGCAGCAGCCGTACCAGGCCGCCGAGATTCAGCGTCGTTCCGTGCCGGGTCGAGGCGAGCGAATAGGTCGCCGCGAGGTTGCGGGAGCTGGACGTCGCCTGCGACAGCTCCGAGACGCTCTTGCCATTGGTGAAGCTCCCCGAGAAGCTGAGGGGATCGAGGAAGCCGCGAACCAGCCACGAGCGGCCCCGCTCGGTTCGCCGCACCGAGAAGTTGTAGGCGACGCTCCAGCTTTCGGGTTTCCGCAGGCCGACGAGGTCGGCGCCCTTGATGTCGGTGCCGGTGAGGAGCTGTGGATCCACGGTCGAGCGGGAGTAGCTGACCTGAACCGGCACCACCAGGCCGAGTGAGGCGGGCAGGAACCGTTCGAGCCTGACCCCGCTGGCGAGCTGAATGGTGCCGGTGGTGCGGTAGCTCGGGTCCTGACCGATCTGCTGGAAGTAGCCATCCTGCCTCAGATAGGTGAGCGAGAGATCACCCACGTCGGAAGCCACCAGCCGCGCATCCAGCGCCACTGCGGAACCCACCTGCGAGATCGGCTCCACCAGCCGGATGTCATCCACCCACACCTCGGCGCTGTCGGTCGGATCGAGCTGACCGGTGCGCAGAATGCCCGCGGCGACCTCCTGCACGTTGGCGAGATTGGGCGGATTCACCGCCGGGTCCTGGATGAAGGCCAGATAGGGACCGTCGCAGAGCACATACGCGGTGGAGAGCGTGTCGCCGCCGCAGGCGACGCGGGCCGCGCTGTCCGCGGGCCCCTGAAGCCGCTGGGATTCGATCTTCGCGCGGAGCGCGCGCCACCGGTCGAGATCCACGCTGATCTCCGACCCCCACGTCGTGGTCTGCGCGTTGGTCCGGTACTGGTAGAAGTTGCGGCTGTCGGTACCGACCCGCAGATAGACCTCGAAGTCGCGAGCACCCGGGTCCCACCCCGGGCCCCGGCCCCGCGCCCACCAGCGGAGCTGGCGGTAGCGCAGCAGATTCTGCGCGCCGCTGGGAAAGCGCAGGTAGGCCTCGGCCCGCTGCCCCAGGGTGATCTGCCGGCCGATGAGCCGCAGCGAACGCTCGTTGACCTGGGTGCCGAACTCCCCCTGGCTGCCGCCCTTGCGGTCGAGTCCGCTCAGCACTCCAGGCGGCGAGGTGTAGCCGAGCTCCACGTTTTCGGTGGACACGGTCGAGGAGACCACCTCTCCCTGTGCTGAGCTGGTGGCACCGTCGAGGGAGGAGACCGGGCGGTCGGAGCGGCGCACCCAGGGCGAGCCGAGGAATCGCATGCGGGCAAAGGCAAAGAAGGCGCGGAGGTCCGGGCCGTTGTTGTCAGGCGCGCCGACCACCGTGAACCGGAGGTGCTTGATCAGCCGGATATTCGGCGCGCCCAGGGTATGCTCGGGCGTCCGGAGCGGGATGCGGTAGAGGCGCCAGCCGCTCTGATCGGTGGTCGACTGCACGCCGTCGCGCACGAAGTAGGGGCTCGAGGTGCCGCGAAGATCCACCACCCAGCGCAGCGTGTTCTCCGCACTGCCGGTCGCATCCAGCTGGTTGTCGCCATCGAGATCCTCGGCATCCAGCACACCGTTGCCGTTGCCGCAGCGTTCGCCCAGATCCCCCCACGGGAAGACGGGGACCACGTTGCTCAGTTGCCGGCGGCAGAGCGACGGCCGGGTCTGCGGTGCATTGTTCACGATCAGGAGATCGGGTCGATCACCGAGGATGCCGTTATCGTCCTGTGCCGCGTTGAAGATGCCGGTGGGCTCGCGTTCGGTGTCGAGCCGGCCCAGTCCCACGAATTGCCGGCCGGTGAAGACCGAATCGGGCCCGGCGACGGTCAGGCTCTCCGGCGCGGCTGCGATGGCGTCCTCGCTCACGCTGCCCAGATCAAGCACCAGCTGCACGCCGGCGGTGTCGGTCGTGGCGCGGGCGTCGTGAAAGACCCAGAACTCGAGGAACTCATTCTTGCTCAGGTCGACACCGGTGGAGGTCAGCGAGGTCACCATCGAGCGCCACCGCGGGCGATTCAGCTTCGTGGGCAGAGTCCACTGGATCTTGCTCTGGTTGTTGACCTGCCCCCCGGCGGTGTCGGGGTGGAGGGTCATGTACAGCACCGTCTCCAGCTGATCCTGCTGCCCCGCGACCTGAATGCGATTGTCGATATCGCGCGCGCGGAGCTGCGCCGGACTCCCGGTGGACGGGTCGGGGACCAGGTTCTGCCAGGTGAGCTGCACCGCTTCGGTGGTGTCGAAGGCTGCCCCGAAAAGCGTCTGCACTCCGTCGGTGAACTCCGGCTTGCTGCCGAATTCCCAGAGCGTCTCGCGCAGGGAAAGCGGCACGCCGGGATCGCCCTCGAACTCCTCCAGATAGGCCTGCCCGGAACGATTGGGATCCGGCTTGGTGAAGGCAACTTCGGCGTTCAGATCGAGCCGCGATGGCGCGGTGGCGGGCGTGGAGGTGAGGTGGTTGAGGAATCGGGTGACCGCGTTGGGCTGGAACCTGAGGTCGGTGGTCATGCCGCCGACCAGTTGCGCCGACGCCTCGAAGCCGAGCTGGGGCCGGTTGAAGGCGCTCTGCTCGACCTGATAGATGCCGAGCAGGTTGACTCCACCGACCTCGCCGAAGCTGTAGCGGGTGGAGAGTCCATAGATCTGGGTCGGCGCGACGGCAAAGATGCCGCGCTCCTCGAACCGGGCCTGGATGGATCCGCTGCCGTTGCCGAAGAGACCCTGCGGGTCGAGGAAGCTGACCTGGCCGAGGTCATAGTTGATGGTGTAGTCCGTGCCCCGGTCCAGCCGGCGGCCGTTCAGAAACAGCGCCTCGCTCCCGTCGCGGATCTGCAGCGCACCGAGATCGAGGGAGGAGCGGTCGCCGCCCGCACTGGCGTTGTACCGCAGCCGGAAGAGAAACTTCCCCGGCGGCCCTTCGGAGTAGAGCAGGTAGCCCGGGGTTCGATAGAGCGAGTCGTTGCGCTCCGTGGCCACGAGCCGCGCGGGGTCCGCGAATGGCTGCAGCGTCGGGAAGACGATGTACGACTCCTTGATGGTGATCGATGCGTTGGGATCGCGGGACCGGGGAAACAGCCGGTCCTGAAGATTGAAGCTGTTCGGGTCCGCCGGTACCGCGAGTCCGAGTTCGGCAAGGTAGGTGGGCTGGGCGCCCGGCCGAAGCGGCCGCTCGGAACGATTCAGCGTCAGCGTCACCTTGAGCGAATTGGGATCGAGGTCGGAGCCGGCCACTCGGTAGGCGTTGCGGATCTCGTGCCGGAAGGTCGCTCGTGAGGCGTCCACCTTCGGCTGTACGATCAGCAGCAGGGTGTCCTTCGGCGGCTGACCGGGGATGAGCCCGCCGTCCTGCGAGGGAAAGGTGCCGACCTGCCCTGCCGCGCTGCGGTAGCTGACGGCGAGATAGTCGTTCTGATCCAGCCGGGTCGAGAGCACCATCCAGACACCGGTAGGGTCGACGTAATAGTCGAGGTCCCGCTGCAGCAGCTGCCACTGCGCGCTGACCCGCTGCGCGGTATCCTCGCCGATCGCCACCGCGTTGATCCCGCCCAGATTCGGGTTGATGCCGTTGCGCGCAGAGGGGCGGTAACGGTAGACCCGGACATCGCCCTGGTTGATCTGCGCCGCGGGCGGAAGGGTGCTGGGGTCGATCTGCAGGATGTCGATCGCCGGGAAGCCGGCAAGGATCAGCGGATCCACCACCCAGAAGAATCGGCTCGACTCGAAATCGATGTCGCGGGCCTCCCGGTCCTGCGGCTGCACCGTCGTGCCGCCAACGGTGTAGGCCCGCTCCGCGACCACGCTCCCCTTCTGGGTCGCGGCGATCCCCTGGAGCTGCAGCGCACCGACCTGGAAGGTGGCGTTCACCCCGAAGTTGTTCGCGGGTATGGCGGCAGTGATGAACCGCGAGGGCGGCGGGCGAAAGGTGACGGTCCCGACCTCGACCCGGCGGACGATTTCGTCCTCGAGGCCCTCGTAGTAGATCTGCAGATTGTTGCGGGCGTTGAAATCGCGCTCGGTGTCGTAGTCGACATCGACGTGCAGGCGCCGGCCGATCAATCCGCCCGACCTCACCGAGAGATAGGTATCGAGGCGGGGCGCCTTGAAGCCACCGCGGCAGCCGGAGTTGAGATCGAGAAACTGGGCCGGCGTGCAGCGCAGGTTCTTGAGCCGTTCGGTCCGCAGCTCGATGCGCGCCGTGCCCTCGATATTCAGGTCGGCGTATTTACGGGAGAGCCCGAGTACCCCGCGTCGCTCTACGGGCTCCTCCTCCCCGATACCGGCGCGACGGCCGTAGATCCGCCGAAGCCGCCACGCTGTCCTTCGACCAGTCTGCAGCGAGTCGAGCATCAGGCTGACCCCGTCCAGCCACTCCTGGCCGACGGCCTGCGCAGAGGGTCGCGGACCCGCCGCCCACGGACTGCGGTAGATCGCGGGTATCTTGAGGGCCGGCAGGGGCTCCGCGCCGCGGAAACGCAGCCAGCCGGCCGTGGTCGAATCCCCCTGCGCCAGGAGCGCGGCAGGGGCGAAGGCAAGGAGCGCCATGAGGACGACGGCGCGCACTAGCCGGGCTGGGATTCGGAACAGAGCAGGGACGTCGGGCTTGAAGGTGCGGGACACCGGGAATATACTGGCCGGGTAGAAGGCTCACAACTCGTTATCACTCGGAGACTTCGCCTGTGGTGCGATTGCTCGACCGATACCTCGTGCGGCAGTTCCTCCCGCCGCTGCTCTTCGCCTTTGCGGCGATGACGAGCATCATGCTCCTCAATCAGATCGCCCGGCGGTTCGGGGCGCTGGTGGGCAAGGGTCTTCCCTGGTCGGTGATCGGTGAAGTGTTTCTGCTCTGTCTGCCGTTCATCATCGCCATGACACTGCCGATGGCCGTGCTCGTCGCGATGCTCTACACCTTCAGCCACCTCGCGGCGGACAGCGAGATCACCGCCATGCGGGCCAGCGGGCTCAGCGTCCTGCAGCTGCTGCGCCCGATGATCGTCGCGGGGGTGCTGCTGACCGGAGTCAACTTCTGGTTCACCGACCAGGTGCTGCCTGACAGCAACGCCAAGCTGCGCAACCTGCTGATCAACATCCAGCGCAAGAAGCCGACGCTCGAGATGCGCGAACAGGTGATCAACGAGATCCCGCCGAGCGGCATGTTCCTGCGCGCCAGCCGAATCGACCCGAACACCGGCCGCCTGCGCAGCGTCACGATCTACGACATGTCGGGCACCGACAGCCGGCGCATCATCTACGCGGACAGCGGCCTGATGGGCTTCACTGACCAGGGGACCAACCTGCAGCTGAAGCTCTGGCTGGGTTCCATCCACGCCTTCAAGCAGAGCGATGCGGCGCTGATGCAGGTGACGGATTTTGTGACCAATACCATCCTCGTCAAGGACGTCTCGAATCGGCTGGACCTCGAGGCCAACGATGGGGTCCGGGGGGACCGCGAAATGGGCACCTGCGAGATGATGGAGGTGGTCCAGGACGCGGAGTATGAGGTGGACCTCGCCGAGCAGCGGCGTCAGGTGTCGGCCGACCGGGACCTGCGTGCATTGATGGGGCTCCCGGCACGCCCACCCGCCCCCCGGGTGCCCCATCCGCACCCGGTCGCGTACTGCAAGGCCTTCGCTGCATTGGGACGCACGCTGGGGACGGCTCAGCCCGACACGACCGCACAGGAGCGGCACGCCACTTCGGAAGAGATCGGTGTGGACGATGCGCCCCCGGTGGTTCCGCTGACTGGCGTCGTTCGCCCGCCGCCTCCGCCGCCCGGTATCCGGCACCCGATCGGCATCACCACCTGGTCCGAGGTGTCCGCAGCCCGGGACGAGATCAAGAGCTCCGGGCTCCGCGCCGATCAGTATCTGGTCGAGGTCCACAAGAAGTGGGCGATCAGCGTCGCCTGCCTGGTCTTTGCGCTGGTGGGGATCCCGATGGCGCTCCGGTTCCCGCGCGGCGGCATGGGGCTGGTGATCGGGGGCGGGCTCGCGGTGTTCGCGATCTACTATGTCGGCCTGATCGCCGGGGAGGGACTCGGCAACAATGACATCGTCGACCCCTGGGTCGCCATGTGGGCGCCGAACATCATCTTCGGCACCCTCGGCCTGTTCGGCCTGTACCGGGTGAGCCGCGAGTCGGGCTCCACCCGCGGCGGTGATCTGGGCGAGCTGTGGGACGGTATCACGAGCCGGTTCCGCCGCCGGAAGGCGGCCTGACGTGCGCATCCTCGATCGCTACGTGCTGCGCTCCTGGGTCGTGATCTTTGGGCTGACCGCGCTGGGATTTCCGGTGGTGTCCATCATGATCAACATGACGGACAATCTGGAGCGGCTCATCGCGCGCGGGCTCACGATTCCCGAGATCATCGTCAGCTACTTCTACGCACTGCCGGAAAACGTCTTTCTGGTAATGCCCGCGGCGGTGCTCTTCGCCACCGTCTTCACCGTCGGCAATCTGGGCCGGTATTCCGAGCTCACCGCCGCCAAGGCCGGGGGCTGGAGCTTCTACCGCCTGACATTGCCCATTCTCATTGCCGCCACGTTCACCTCGGGCCTCGCCTTTGTCGTCGGTGAGCTGGCGCCGGAGTCGACCAGCCGGCAGCTCGAGCTGCAGAAGGCGAAGCTCGCCAAGCCCAGAACTGCGAGATACAACTTCGTGTTCCGGGCGGACCAGGGCTGGGTCTACACCATCCGGTCGCTGGACGTGCAGAACCGGATGCTCAGGCAGCTGGTCTTCGAGCGACAGGGGAAGGGCCCCGACTATCCCAACCTCGCGGTGAGCGCCGACAGCGCCACCTATGTCGATTCGCTGCATACCTGGCGGCTCTGGTCCGGCACCAGCCGGCGGATGTTTGATCGCGGCATGCAGGTGAGCCTGCGCTTTCACTCTGCCCGGATCAAGGCCCTCTCCCAGGAGCCGGTAGATCTGCTGGCGGAGCCGAAGGCGCCGGAAGAGATGCGCTACGCGGAGCTGACCCGCTATATCGAGGCGCTGCAGCGCTCGGGCAACGATACCAGCAAGATCGAAGTCGACCGTGCACTCAAGATCGCGCTCCCGGCCACCTGCCTGGTGATCGCGCTCTTCGGCGCCCCGCTGGCGGTCTCGTCACCGAGACAGGGCACGGCCATCGGGATCGCAATCAGCCTCGGCACAACCGTCCTCTTCCTTTCGCTGATTCAGCTCTCCAAGGCGGTCGGGGTTACCGGTATCGTGAATCCGGTCGCGGCGGCCTGGGCGCCGAACGTGCTCTTTCTCGGCGCGGCGCTCTGGCTGATGTCGCGGGTGCGGACCTGACTGTCGGGCACCAGGGCATGCCTTGGCGCTGCGGCAGGCCACCTATATTCCGCCCATGGGCTTCTCGCCTCGTCCCGTGATTGTCGGTACCGGCATCGCCGGGCTGTGGACCGCCTGGCGGCTCGCCGCTGACGGGCAGCCGGTGCTGCTGCTCACCAAGGGGCTCCTCGCCGACAGCGCCAGCGCCTGGGCGCAGGGCGGCATCGCGGTCGCACTCGGCCTCGGAGACAGCCCGAGCCAGCACGCCGCGGACACCCTCGCCGCCGGCGACGGGATGTCCGATCCGGAAGCCGTGCGAGTGCTCACTGCCGAAGGGCCCGATCGGATCCGGGAGCTGCTGGCGGCAGGCGCCATCTTCGATCGCGGGCCCGACGGTACGCTGCGCTTCGGACTCGAGGCGGCACACACCCGTCCCCGGATCATTCACGCCGGCGGGGATCGCACCGGCGCCGCGATTGTCGCCTTTCTCACCGAGATCATCCGCCGCCATCCGCTGATCGAGATCCTGCGCTACACCGAAGTTGCATCGCTCTGCCACGATGGGACCCGAGTCACCGGGGTGATTGCGGTGCGCAACGGTGAGCCCTTCTCCCTCGAGGCCCACGACGTAGTGCTCGCCACCGGGGGCGTGGGGCAACTGTACACCGTGACCACCAATCCCCTGGTGGCGACGGGCGATGGCTGGGCGCTCGCCTGGCGGGTGGCGGCCGAGCTCCGCGATCTCGAATTCCTGCAGTTCCACCCCACCTCGCTGAAGCTGCCCGGGGTGAATCCCGCTCCACTCATCACCGAGGCGGTGCGCGGCGCCGGCGCCATTCTCGTGGACAGCGATGGGCGTCGCTTCGCCTTTGACGCCGACCCGCGGGGGGAGCTGGCTCCGCGGGATGTCGTCGCCCGCGCCGTCGCGGCCGCCGATGCGACCGGCGGTGCGTGGCTCGATGCGCGGGAGATCGCCGACTTCGCGGAGCGATTCCCCGGCGTGACCAAGATCCTGCATGACCATGGACTCGACGCCGGCCGGAATCTGATCCCGGTGGCACCCGCGCTCCACTACGCGATGGGCGGCATCCGTACCGACCTCGACGGCCGCACCATGCGCGAGGGGCTGTGGGCTGTGGGGGAGGTTGCCTGCACCGGAGTGCACGGCGCCAATCGGCTCGCCTCCAACTCGCTGCTCGAGGGAATGGTGTTCGCCGATCGGGTGGCGCGGGCGCTCGCGACGCGGACCCGGGCCGGGGAGGCAGCCGGGACCGATCCGGAGTGGATGGAGGGCACGCGCAGCCGACCCGTGCCGCATGGGCGAGGCGAATCGTTTGCCGCGCGCTGGCGCAACGCGCCCCCGGTGCAGTATCCGGTGCCGGCCTTCCCGCCCTCCTCGGGGGATGAGTTCGCCGGGCGATCGGCGGACGACGCCGCAACCGATGCGCTGGTGGAGATGCGTCAGGTCATGACTACCGATGTGGGCCTGGTCCGCACCGAGGCCGGGCTCCGTCGCGCCCGCCTGGCGCTGGGCCGCCTGACAAGGGTCGTCCCGCCGGAGGCATGGCGCACCCACAACCAGCTGCTCGTCGCCCGCCTGATCACCCATGCTGCCCTGCGCCGGCGGGAGAGCCGCGGCGGACATCGCCGGCTCGACTATCCGCCGGTGGCCTCCTCCGGTGGGGCGCCGACCCCATGACGCTGGCACTTCCCGTCATCCAGCCCACCACCCTGAGCCCGGCGCAGATCGCGGCGCTGCAGCAGGAGATCAAGGCACTCGCCCGGGCGCGGAAGGCGGTGATCCTGGCTCACAACTATCAGCGTGCGGAAGTACAGGATGTCGCCGACTACGTGGGCGACTCGCTGGGACTCTCCCGCACCGCCGCCGCGACCGACGCGGAAGTGATCGTCTTCTGTGGCGTGCACTTCATGGCGGAGACCGCGGCAATCCTCGCGCCGACGAAGCGGGTGCTGCTCCCCGACCTGGCGGCCGGATGCTCGCTCGCCGCGACAATCAGCGCCGACGACGTGCGAGCCTGGAAGGCGAAGTTCCCCGGGTACATCGCGGTCGGCTACGTGAACACCACCGCCGAGGTGAAGGCCGAACTCGACTACTGCTGCACCAGCGGCAACGTGATCGAGGTGATCGACGCGATTCCCGAGGAGCAGGGCATTCTCTTCTGCCCCGACTTCTTCCTGGGCGCGCACGTGAAGCGGATGCGGCCGCATCGCAGAGTCGAGGTGTGGCTGGGCGAGTGCCATGTGCACAAGGACATCAACCCGCACACTCTGGAACGGGCGCGCCGCGATCACCCCGGCGCCGAGGTGCTGGTCCATCCCGAGTGCGGCTGCGCCGGCCAGCTGATCTACGCCATGGGCCACGGCGACATCCCGTCGGAGGGCGTGCACATCGCATCGACGGAGCGGATGATTCAGCTGGTCCGGGAGCGGCCGGCGTCCGAATTCATCATCGCCACCGAAACCGGCATCATGCACCGCATGGAGCAGATGGCGCCTGACAAGCATTTCTACGCCGCGGATCGGGAGGCGGTGTGCGCCTACATGAAGACGATTACCCTGGAGGGCACCCGCGACGCCCTGACCAGGGATCAGTTTCATGTGACCGTGCCACCGGAGATCGCCGCCCGCGCCCGGTCCTCGCTGGACCGCATGGTGGCGCTGGGGCCGGGCGTGGCCAGGCGGCCGGGAGACTAGTGGACGCCCACCGGTGTTCTCGTGTGAGGCAGCGGGTCCCGCTCGGAGTCCTGCCATGAGTCGGGCACGCATCGCGGTGCTGAGCGCGATGGCGCTCGGCGCGGTGGCGACGGTGGCGGTAACGGGAACATCGCTCGTTTCGCCGTCGCTCTGGCTGGGGCCGTGCCTGCGTGACTTTACCAGCCCTATCTCGTACCAGGAACGGGCCAGCCCGCTCGCGACGCTGCGCGCCCCAGTCGGCCGTGGCGAAATACTGCTCTGCTACGGCCGGCCTTCCATGCGGCAGCGGCAGATCTTCGGCGGCCTGGTGCCGTTCGATTCCCTCTGGCGCACCGGTGCCAATGAGCCTACTCGGCTCTCAACCAACCGGCCGATCATCCTGGCAGGGATTCCGCTCGCCCCGGGGCGGTACTCGATCTACAGTATCCCGACGCCTGACAAGTGGGCAGTGTTCGTGAGCCGATCGACCCAGCACTGGGGGAACGACATCTCGCCGGCCGTGCGGGGTAAGGAGGTCGGGCGGGCGGACATTCCGACCGCCTCTCTGACGGCCCCGGTGGAGACGCTGACGGTTCACGCCCAGCAGTCTGGCGATTCACTCCTGGTCGCGATCGACTGGGAGACCACCCGAGTCGTACTACCCATCAAGGCGGTGCCATGATCATCGAGCGCGACCTCCGGATCCGTATCGGCGCCGACGCCCGCCGCATCGCCGAACTGGCCCTGATGGAAGACGGGATCCGCGATGTCACGACGGATGCTTGCATCGTGCCGGGACAGTTCGCGACCGGCAGCATTCTCTTCAAGAGCGGCGGGGTCCTCGCCGGGACGCCGTACGCGGACGCCGTCGCGATAACCTGCGGCCTCGATCCGATTGTGTGGTATGAGCCGAGCGGCGCGGTGATCGATGCGGGCCGCGTCGCCGGGATCGTACAAGGCGACCTCGCCGCGATCCTCCGGGCGGAGCGGCCGCTGCTCAATCTGTTGCAGCGCGCCGCCGGCATCGCCACCGCGACCCGGGCCTACGTGGACGCCGCGGCCGGCACCCGCGCCCAGATCCTCCACACCCGGAAGACCGCACCAGGCCTCCGGCTCCTGGATGTGACTTCGGTCCTCGCCGGCGGTGGCGCGATGCACCGGCTCGACCTGACCTCGACGCTCATGGTGAAAGACAATCACTGGCGCGGTCTGGCACGGAGCGGGAGGACGCTTGCCGACGCGCTGACCGCGGCGGGTTCCCGGGGCGTGGGCGACTGTTTCGTCGAGGTCGAGACACCCGCCCAGCTCGAGGAAGCCTGTCAGGCGGGAGCGACTCGGCTGCTGATCGACAATCAGAGCGCGGCGACCGTGGCGGAATGGAGCCGGCTGGCAAGAGCGAAGAAGCCCGACATCTCGATCGAAGCGACCGGCGGGATCACGCTGGCGAACGTCCGGAGCTACGCCGAGGCCGGCGCGGATTTCATCTCGATCGGCGCACTGACCCATAGCACCGTGGCGGCGGATGTCTCCCTCGAGGTCAACATGCCGGAGTAGGGGCGGTGCGACCGTCGCCCTATCGCCCGCGCCCCCACGCCCGCCAGCCGTAGTACACCGGCACCCCGGTCAGGATCACCCCGATATCCACGGCGAACGCCTTCGGCTCCGACACCAGGTAATTCCCCAGCAGAAAGAGCGACGCGCCGAGGAAGAGCAGCGGCACCACGGGATAGCCGAAGGTCCGATAGGGTCGGGGAAGATCGGGCTGGGTCTTCCGGAGCACGAAGACCCCGGCGACCGCCATCGCGTAGAACGGCCAGATGCCGATGACGAACTGGTCGGCGAGCTCGGTGAAAGTCTTGATCAGGATGAAGATCACGCCCATGACCGCGGCCAGCAGGATCGCGGCCGTGGGTGCGCCGGTCACGGGATCAACCTTCGCGATGGCCTTGGGAAAGAGACCGTCATCCGCCATGGCGAAGAAGATCCGTGGCGCGGTCATCATCGACCCGTTGAGCGTACCGAAGGTGCTCACCGCCACCGCGGCCGACACTACCACGATCCCCGTCGGCCCGATCAGCAGCTGCGCCACATCCGCCGCCACCAGTTCGGCCTGCTTCATCTGTTCGATCGGGATCAGGTAGAGATAGATCAGGTTGGCGCTGAGATAGAGCAGCACCACGACCGACGTACCGATGATCAGCGCCCGGGGCAGCGTCCGCTGTGGGTCCTTCACCTCGCCGCCGACGAAGGCCAGGTCGGCCCAGCCGTCATAGGCCCAGAGAATCGAGACCATCGCGAGCAGGAATGGAGAGACCGCCACCTCCGCGCGCTGCGCCAGCATCGGCCCCATCCCCATTCCCTTCCCCATCGCGAAGCCCAGTATCACCAGCGCCGCCAGCGCGGCGACCTTGAAGATGGTGCTCAGGTTCTGGATCACCGCGCCCCGCTTGATGCCGAAGTAGTTGACGCTCCCGACGAGGATGATGAAGCAGGCGCCGAGCAGCTGGTCCCCGCGGAAGGGCAACCCCGCGAGCTGAGCGGCGGGGTCCAGGCCAACGGTGCGCAGCGCATACGCGGAGGCCGTGATGCCGATGGCACCGTAGGCACCGGGGCGGATGATCAGCAGCTCAGCCCAGCCGAACAGGAATGCGGGGAGTGGCCCGAATGCCTGACGCAGGAAGACATAGATCCCGCCGCTCCGCGGGAACGCCGCGGCCAGCTCGGCGTACGTCAACGCGCCACAGACCGCAACGACCCCACCGATCACCCAGGCGAACAGGAAGAGCGGCACGTCGTCCACCCGTTGCGCCACCGAGGCCGGCGTACGGAAGATGCCGCTGCCGATGGTCGAGCCGATCAGGACCGCGACGGCGCTCCAGAGCCCCAGGCGGCGGGGAAGGCGCTCGCCCCACTGGTCGGGGGAGTTGGTCATGGGATGGGATGACTCCGGGGGTAGGAAGCGAGGTGCTTAGTGCTTGGAAGACAAGAGGTTCCGGAGTGCGACCGAGTCAGCGCCCGGACCCGATTCCTGCAGCGCCGAACCAGGGGCCAGCGGTCAAGTCACGGCAACCTTCGGTGGGTAAGTTGCCCCGCAAATCTCAGCTTGACAACCCGCAGCCCGAACCCGTTCTTTCCCCGCCTCCCGGGCCTTCCTCGGGTGGTCCCCTTACATTAATAGAGCGCGCGGAGTCCCATCGATGAATCCACAGGCCGACGAAGGCACCCAGCTATACCGTCGCGCTGCAATGATCGCGGCGGGGCTTGCTGTCGGCCTGATCACGCTGGGTGGCGTGGTTCGGATTACCGGTTCCGGCATGGGGTGCGGCACGCATTGGCCGCTCTGCAATGGCCGGATCCTGCCGAATCTCTCCGACACGCTGGAAGTCATCGAGTGGAGCCACCGCTGGGTCGCGGCGCTGCTGAGCTTCGCGGTCGCGGTCCTTGGTGTCATCGCCTGGAAGCGGCATCGCGATCAGCCCTCGCTCAGGAATCCCGCCTTCCTTGCCGTGGGTGTGCTCCTGCTGCAGATCGTGCTCGGGGCGGTGACGGTGAAGCTGTGGAATGCAGCGCCGACGGTGGTCGTGCACCTGACCAACGCGATGGTCCTGCTCGCGGTGCTGGTCGTCGCGGCGCTGCGAGCGGGTGAGTCACTGCGCGGTGAGCAGGTCATCCCAGGTCGGGGCCCGACCGGGGCACTCCTTGCGCCGGGCTTCGCGCTGCTGGTCGTCGTCTTCGGTGCCTTCGTTGCCAACTACGACGCCGGACTCTACTGTCTCGGTTTCCCGCTCTGCGCCGGTGGTCTGCTGCCGCCAGCGGAAGTGCTCGGCAAGCTCCAGTGGGTCCACCGGGTGCTGGCCTTCCTCTTCGTGGGGCACAGCGTGAGTGCCGCCTTTGCGTCGCGCCGATTCGCCGGTGAGGGCTCGGCTGCGTATCGACGCGCCGCATGGACACTCGCAGGACTGGTCGTGCTGCAGGTGACTGTCGGCGCCGCGATGATGCTCAGCCTGCTCCCGACTTCATTGCGGGCCGCGCATCTGTTCGTCGGATCGCTGGTGTGGACGGCGGCGATCGTCCTGGCCTTCCGCTCCCGCCGGATGCTGGCCGCACGCGTCCCGGACCGGGTGGACCCGAAGCCCGAACCCACGGCTCCCGGGAGCCTGGCGGGCGGCGCCGCGACGCTGAGTGCCTCGGCGGAGGCGGTCCCCAATCCATCGGTGATGGCCGATCTGGTGACGCTCACCAAGCCGCGCATCATCTCGCTGCTGCTCCTCACCACCGTCGCCCCGATGTACATCACCGGACACGGCATCCCGCCGCTCTCGCTGGTGCTGTGGGTGATCCTGGGCGGCTACCTGATGGCGGGCGGGGCCAACACCGTGAACATGTGGTTCGACCGGGACATCGACACGCTCATGTCCCGCACCAAGCTGCGGCCCATCCCGTCGGGCCGGATCCCCGCCCTCGCCGCGCTCGCCTTTGGCCTGGCCCAGGGCGCGATCGCGTTGTGGATCTTCTGGCATTTCGTCAATCCGCTCAGCGCCTGGCTCGCCTTCAGCGGGTACTTGTTCTACATCTTCGTCTACACCATCTGGCTCAAGCGGATCTCGGTGCAGAACATCGTGATTGGTGGTGCCGCCGGCGCCTTCCCGCCGCTGGTGGGCTGGACCGCCATGACTGGCACCCTCGATCTCCCGGCGATCTATCTCTTCGCGATCATCTTCTTCTGGACCCCGCCTCACTTCTGGGCGCTGGCCCTGATCAAGCAGCAGGACTATGCCCGTGCCGGCATCCCGATGATGCCGGTGGTACGGGGAGACCACTGGACCAAGATCCAGATGCTGGCCTACACCCTGATGCTGATTCCGCTGACCGTGATGCCCTCCATCTTCGGCGCGCTGGGCCTCTTCTACGGGGTGGCTGCGCTCGCGCTCGGCGGCCGACTGCTCTGGTACAGCATCAAGGTGCTGCGTGAGGCGGGCGTCACCCCAACGGCCTGGAAGATGTACAAGTTCTCGCTGCTCTATCTGGCCCTGCTCTTCGTGGCCATGGGTGTCGACCGCGCCATGCCGTTCGGGCACCAGTTCGAGCGGGCTCCCCTGCTCATTCTGGATCAGCCGGAGCATGAGGCGATGGCCCCCGGAGCGATGGGAATGCCGATGCAGCACACCGGGCCCTGAGACACTTCAGGCCCCCCATGGGGGGTAGCCGGGGGATTAGTTTTCCCTCCCATGACCGCACCTGATTCGGCCGCCAAACGCCGTCTTCCATCACCCACAGCTCTCAAGCGACTCCTCCCACTCATCCGGCCGCATCGGGTGGCCTTGGCCACAGCGGTCGTCTGCCTTATCGCGAGCACGGCCGCGAGTCTCGCCTTTCCGCGGCTCGTCGGATGGCTGCTGGACACCGCATTCCTGCAGGGCGGTCGCGAGCGGCTCGATGCCAAGGCGCTCCAGCTCATCGGCTTGGTGATCGCGCAGGCGCTGCTCAACTATGCCCAGGCCTACCTGCTGGCGGCCACCGGTGAGCGAGCGGTCGCGGGGCTGCGGGAATCGCTCTTTTCACGGCTGCTCGAGATGCCCCCGGGCTTCTTCGCGGAGCGGCGTACCGGGGAGCTGATCAGCCGGCTCACGACCGACATCGGCCTGTTGCAGGGCACCCTCAGCCACCAGTTCGCCGAGTTCTCCCGGCAACTGCTGACGCTGGCCGGCGGCATCACGATGCTGGTCTACGTGCAGCCGCGACTGACGCTGACCGCACTCGGGGCGGTCCCGGTCGCGGTCGGCGCCATCTTCTTCTTCGGGCGCCGGCTGCGGAAGATGAGCACCAGCGTGCAGGACAAGGTCGCCGAGGCCACGGCGCTGGCCGAGGAGGCCATCAGTCAGATCAGAACGGTGCAGAGCTTCGTACAGGAGGGCCAGGAGCGCGGGCGTTACGGCTTGAAAATCCGGCAGGCGGTCGCGGCTGCGATCACCCGGGCGCAGGTGCGCGGCGTCTTCTTCGGGGTGATCACCTTTGCGACCTTCTCCGCCATCGTGGTGGTACTCTGGCAGGGTGGCCGCCTGGTGCTGGACGGCCAGCTCACCCCGGGTACTCTCTTCACGTTCATGATCTACACCATCATGATCGCAGGCGCGGTCGCGTCGCTCATCTCCTTCTTCAGTTCCTACCAGGAATCGGTCGGCGCGGCGGAGCGGGTGTTCCAGCTGGTCGAAATGGTCAGCCCGATCACCGACCCGGCCTCACCTGCCACCCTGCCCGCTCCGGTGCAGGGGCGAGTGAGCTTCGACCGGGTCTCCTTTCGCTACGGTGATGCGGCGGATTCCCCCTGGGCCCTCAGCGAGGTCACGCTGGAGATTGCGCCCGGGGAGACGGTAGCGCTGGTCGGTCCTTCAGGAGCCGGGAAGACCACCATGGTCTCGCTGCTCCCCAGATTCTGGGATGTGACCGAGGGGAGCATCTCCCTCGACGGTCGCGACATTCGGCAGCTCCGGCTCGCCGATCTGCGTCGCGCCATCGGCATCGTGCCCCAAGAGCCGGCGCTGTTCAGCGGGACGATTCGCGAGAACATCGCCTACGCCCGTCCCGATGCTTCCCTGGCGGATATCGAAGCGGCTGCCCGGGCGGCGCACGCGCATGAATTTGTCGAGCGACTCGCTACCGGGTACGACACGATCGTGGGGGAGCGGGGGGTGCGGCTCTCGGGCGGGCAGCGGCAGCGGATCGCCATCGCCCGCGCGATCCTCAAGGACCCGCGGGTGCTGATCCTCGATGAGGCCACCAGCAGCCTGGACACCGAGAGCGAGCGGCTCATCGAGGACGCACTGGAGAAGCTCCTGGTGGGCCGGAGCACGCTGATCATCGCCCATAGGCTATCGACGGTGCGCCGCGCAGACAGGCTCGTGGTGCTCGACCACGGGCGCATTGTTGAGCAGGGCACCCACACCGAACTGCTGGCCAAGGCAGGGCTCTACGCTCGGCTCTACCAGCGCCAGTTTCGCGAGGGGGACGCCGAGTTCGAGGGGTGAGTTGGTGGCGGGTAGCAAGAGAACGGCCCCCGGCGACTGCCGGAGGCCGTTTCCTTACATCAAATCCTCTCCAACTTGCAGAGCTTAGTTCCCAGTGATCGAGAGTGTGAACGATGACGGATCCACATCGTCCGGTGCACTGTAGAATGGCGCGAAGGAGTCGACGATCACGTAGTACGTACCGGCCGTGAAGGTGCCCGTGCAGGTTTCGGGCTGGCCGTTTGCCCCGTTCCCGTGGGAGTCGCAACCGGTGGTATTCACGATATTGCTGCCGGTGGTGGAGAAGTAGATCCCCAGGTCCGTGGTGTTGTCCCAGGACGCGCTGAAGGTGATCGACTGCGAGGCGGCGATCGTAAACTGGTACATCCGGCAGGGACCGCCCAGCGAGTTCGAGCATACGGGAGCCCCAGTCACGAACGGTCCGGCATCGTAATACATCGCCGTGATGCCAGCCGCAGGGATGGCGAGCGTGGGTGCGGTCGCAAAGGCGTCTCCGCCGCCGGCGCCCACGGCCAGCGCCGGCTGTGACGGAAGGCTGAGCGCTACGCCGGTGAGGAAGCTGAGCGCGATGTCATTCACGGTCACCGGGCCGGTACCCGACCCTGGGACCGGGATGAACGAGATGGCGGAACTGTCGGCCGCGATGGACAGGACAAGGGCATTGGCACCACCCGTGGACACCGTCGCCGAGGGCAAGATCTTGAAGCCCGCGCCAGCGGTCAGGGTGATGGTGTCCTGCGCCGGGAAGGTGTTGGCCGTGGCGCTTGACAGTGTCGCCGGGAAATCCAGCACCGCGGGGGTGCTCAGAATCGCCGCGCCGGAGTTGCCGGTGAAGCCGGCCA
>JBDTTN010000004.1:0-18486 GCA_039930625.1 Gemmatimonadota bacterium
CATGCTGTACATGCCCATGATGGACCTGCAGCAGCACCTGAAGCAGGAGCTGCTGATGAATCCCTTCCTCGAGATGGTGGAACCCGAGGAAGAGGACGTCACCCAGGGCGACCAGACGCCGACAAAGGAAGAGGAAAAAGCGAAGGTCAAGGAGGAGAACGAAACCGACTGGGAGGAGATCCTTCTCAACGGTTTCGAGGTGCAGGGCGGGGCGCGGGAGGAGTTCGAGGAGAAGGAGTACACCGAGCCGGTCACGGTCGAGACCCACGACCTGATGGACCATCTGCGCGAACAGCTGATGCTGCTCGACCTCACTCCGCGCCAGAAGCTGCTGGTCGAAGAATTCCTCGGCAACATCAAGGACGACGGCTACCTGGCCGCGACGCTCGAGGAAATTCTGGGCCAGGTGAATCGCCTGCTGGAGGAGCACGCTGACCGTGCCGCCTCACACAATGCGCCGGAACCCTCATCCGAAGACGAGGCCTTTCCCGAGATCCCGTTCGACGAGGACGCGCCCGCAACACCGACGCTGATGATCGGCGAGCCGGAAGGCGGCACGCCGATGATGGGGACGGCGCACGGTGCCCGTCCCGAGCAGGCCGAGGCCCCGCCGGCGCCCCGACCACCGCGCGCAGGCATTCCCTACTTCACGATGACCGAGGTGGAAGAGATGCTGCGCATCCTGCAGCGCCTCGATCCACCGGGCGTCTGTGCCCGCGACCTCCGCGAGTGCCTCCTGATCCAGCTGGAGGAGCGGAAGCAGGTGGATTCCCTGACCTACCGGCTGGTCAAGGAAGCCTTCACCGATCTGATCGGGCATCGGTGGAACGATCTTGGCCGGCGGTTCAGCACCGAGCCGGCGGCGGTGCAGGCCGCGGCCGATCTCCTGGCGCGCCTCGATCCGAAGCCCGGGCTCAAGTACTCCGTCAGCGGGGACGGCTATGTCATTCCGGACCTGATCGTAGAGAAGATCGACGGCTTCTACCGCGTCTTCCTCAATGACACCGGGGTGCCGCGGCTGCGGCTCTCCCGTTCGTACCAGGAGATCGCGCGGGACAAGAAGAAGTTCACCACTGAGCATCGCGAGTTCATCGCCACCCGGATGAACAGCGCGAACTGGCTGATTCAGGCCATCGAACAGCGGCGCCAGACGATGCTCAAGGTGATGAACTTCATCGTGGACCGGCAGCGGGACTTCTTCGAGAAGGGCGTCGAGTACCTGAAGCCACTCACCCTCCGCGAAGTGGCGGAAGTGATCAACATGCACGAGTCCACCGTCAGCCGGGTCACCAACGAGAAATTTGTGCAGACCCCGCGAGGGGTGCTGCCGCTCAAGTATTTCTTCTCCAGCGCGCTCTCGACTTCGTCAGGCGAGGATGCCAGCGCCAGGTCCATCCGCGCCAAGCTGCAGAAGATGGTAGCGGAGGAGAACACCTCGGATCCGCTGACCGACCAGCAGATCGTGCACCTGTTCCAGGAACAGGGAATCAAGATCGCCCGGCGTACCGTGGCGAAGTACCGCGACCAGCTCGGCATTCTGCCGGCCAGGATGCGCAAGCGGGTATGAGTCGCCCGGTCGTCTCCGTTCTCGTTCCCGCCAAGGACGAGGCCGAAAACCTCCCCGAATTCGTGCGCCAGTGCGCGGCTGCCCTCGCTCCCTCCGGGTTTTCCTACGAGGTGGTGATCGTGGACGACGGCTCCCGCGACGATTCGGCCGCCGTGCTCGAGCGGCTTCGAGGCGAGTATCCCTTTCTGCGGGTTGTCTCCCATCGGCGCCAGCGCGGCATCGCCGATGCGCTCACCTCGGCCGCCGATGCCGCCCAGGGCGACGTCTTCGTGTTCTATCCCGCCGACCTGCAATATCGTCCGGAAGACATCCCGACCCTGGTGCAACCGATCCTTGAGGGTCAGGCGGATATCGTCACTGGTACCAAGCAGGGCAAGTACGAGAAAGCCTTCGTCTCCCGCATCTACAACGGCCTCTGCCGCCTGCTCTTCGGGGTGCAGGTGACCGACCTCAACTCCGTGAAGGCCTACCGCCGCGAGGTGGTGGACGGCATGCCGCTCCGGCCCGACTGGCATCGTTACATGGTGGTGCTCGCCGTGGCGAACGGTTTCCGCCTGACGAGCCGGCCGGTGCCCGTCTATCCGCGCACAGCCGGCGTCTCCAAGTTTACCTGGCGCCGGATTCCGGTCGGGGTACTCGATCTGCTCTCGGTCTGGTTCCAGCTGCGCTTTGGCCGGAAGCCGATGCTGTTCTTCGGCGTGGCGGGCGCAGTGCTATTCCTGGTGGGACTGCTCGCGGGGATTGGTGCCCTCATCGCCCGCTTCGGATTCGGCACCGGTTTCCGGCCAATCCTGAACCTGGTCGAGACCATGGTCATCAGCGGCATCAGCCTCTTCGGATTCGGATTCCTGGGCGAGATGATCGCCGGGTTGCGGGAGGAAGTGCGCGAGTCCACCCGCCGCGCCACACACCGCAGCGATGAAGCGTCACGGCGGTGATGCATGAGGAACTTCAACTTTTCATCGAGACTGTGAGCAGCCAATGCGCCGCATGATCCCAACCGCATTCTGCTATCCGATCGTAGGCCTCTGGCTGGCATCCGGGCTCGTTGCCGCCTGTGGAGAGAACGGGCCGAATGACCGATCGAGTCATCCCCCGATCGCAGTGGTGGACTCCGTGCCGCTGGCGGGAAATCCCTATGGCGTCGCGATCTCGAAACAGGGCCTGGTCTACATCTGCTTGCTCGCTGCTAACCAGGTCGCCCGGACCAGCCTGCCGATCGTCAACTTCGGACCGCCGATTGCCGTCGGACTGGTCCCGCCACACGTGGTCTTCAATCCGGCGGGGACCCGGGCCTACGCGACGGATCAGAACGGTCAGGCGCTCGAGGTCATCGATGTGGCCAGCGGACTCGCCGTCAACACCATTCCCCTCGGGCACGACGGGTTCAATCTCATCGTGCGAGCGGACGGCAAGCAGATCTTCGCTTCGGTCAGCACCGGACAGGTCTATGTGGTGGATGCCGCCACCGACGCGATCATCGATTCGATTATCCTCGGTCCGGTGGTCAATGGATTCGCGCGACACCCGAACGAGAATCTGATCTACATCAGTTCCCGGGATGGCGGCACCGTGAGCGAGGTCGACGCGGCGACCCACGTCGTCGCGCGCACCTTCACCACCGGCGGCATGCCGCAGCGCCTCGCTGTCTCGCCCAACGGCAAAGAGCTGCTCATCGCCAATGAGACCCTGGGCCTCGACATCTGGAACCTGATCACCGGCACCCGGGATACCTCGCTCGCGATGGCGGCGTATGGACTCGGCCTGAGCCCCGATGGGGTGCATGCCTATGTCACCGACCCACAAAATGGCATCATCCGGGTCGTCGATCGGGTGGGCCGATTCGTCGACACGGTGCTGACCGTCGGCGGCACCCCGCGCAACGTGGCCTTCAATGCTGCGGGGACGACTGCGATCATCACCAACCAGGCCGACTTCATCACTGTCGTCCATTGACCGCACTGCCACCTGAAGGGCTCAATGCAATCGTGGCGGCGCCAGCCGCGATCGGGGCAATCGTCCTGCAAGTCGCGCCATTTCATCCGTCCCTCGTGCGTGAGACCGGTCAGACGATCGGGATCCGTTGAGTGCCGGTGCTCCGAGTTGTCTTCCTGACCCACAACTTTCCCCGCTTTGTGGGCGATGTCTCGGGAGCATTTCTCGCGACTCTCGCGAAGGGACTGGTGGGGCGGGGCGTGGGCGTCACGGTGATCGCACCGAGTGACGGCGGGGATGTCGGCGAATCGGAGCTGGAAGGCGTCGCAGTGCGTCGGGTGCGGTATGCGACCCCCGCGCGCGAATCGCTCGCCTACCGCGGTACGATGGCCGAGGCCGCGCGGAGCCCGCGAGGAGCACTCTCAGCGTGGTCTCTGGGTCATGCCTTCAGACGCGCCGCACGCGAGGAACTGCAGCGCGGGCCTGCCATCGTGCACGCCCACTGGTGGATCCCGGCCGGCCTCGCAGCACCGCCCGAAGCGCCACTGGTGGTGACAGTACACGGCACCGACGCAGTACTGCTTGGAAAGTCGCTGGTGGCACGAACCCTCGCACGGCCCCTCTTCCGGCGCGCGAAGGTGGTGACCGCCGTGTCCGTGAGCGCTGCGGACGCCATCGAAGCCTCCACCGGTCGAGTTGTGGCAGGTACTCACATCCAGCCGATGCCGGTGGAAATCGGCCGGTACCTGACGTGGAGCGGTGGCGGAGCTGGCATCGTGTCGGTGGCTCGACTCACGGCCCAGAAGCGGATCGACCTCGCGCTCCGCGCGGTGGCGCTGCTCCCGGCGGAACTCGGCCCGCTGACAATCATTGGCGACGGACCGGAGCGCGGCCGACTCGAGGCGCTGCGTGACCAGCTCGGCCTCACTGCTCGGGTGCGGTTTCTCGGTGCCCAGTCGCCGGCTGCAGTCGCAGAACTGCTTGGTCGCGCCGACCTCGCGCTCTTCCCGGCGCGCAAAGAGGGCTTCGGCCTCGCGGCAGCGGAAAGCCTGATGGTCGGTGTGCCAGTGGTGGCGTGCATCGACGGCGGTGGAGTCCTCGCCGTCGTGCCGGAGACCGGGGCAGGGCGCCGGGCGCATCCGGACCCGGCGGCGATCGCAGCGGCAGTTCTGGACCTGAACGCCGATCCTGCTGCGCGCGACCATGCCCGGGCGGAGGGCATCCGTTGGCGGAGCGCCCTCAGCCCCGAGCACGTCGCCGAGGTGTGCGAGGGCTGGTATCGTGAGGCGCTCGATGTCTGACCGCGCGATCCGGCTGCTGCGATGGGGATTCGCGCTCGTCATCCTGGCCTTCGTGGCGCGATCGTTCCAGCGGAACTGGCATGATCTGCAGGGGCAGCCGATCGCCTGGACCTTTCGGCCGCTGCCCGCACTCGGCAGCGTGCTGCTGGTATGGTCGATGTACGCCATGCTCATCGAGGCGTGGCGACGCATGCTCGCCGGCTGGGGGCAGCAGCTGCCGCCGCTTCCGGCTGCACGCATCTGGGTGCTGTCCAGTCTCGGCAAGTATGTACCCGGTAAGGTGTGGGCGATTGCGGGCATGGCATTGATGGCGAAAGAGGCGGGTGTCGCACCCTGGGCGGCGACGGCCTCAGCCATCATTCTGCAGGCCCTGGCCGTGGGTACCGGGGCCGCGGTCGCGGCGCTGTTCGGTGCGGCGTCGCTTGAAGCTCAGCGGCCCGGGATGCTGATCGGGCTGTGGCTGGCCGGTGGCACTTCAGTCGTGGGGCTGGCGGCGTTGGTATACCCGCCGGTGTCGCGCCGGCTGCTGGCCCTCGCACGCGTCGATCCGGAAACTCCCAGCCCGAGCCTCGGACCGGTGGTGCTGGGGCTCGTGGCGAACCTGCTCGCGTGGATCGGTTATGGTGCGTCGCTGTGGCTGCTTGCTTGGGCCGTGCTGCCGGAGAGCAAATTGACGCTCGCGCCGGCAATCGCCGGATTTGCGGCGTCATACGTTGCTGGCCTCATTGCAGTGTTCGTCCCCGGTGGACTCCTGGTGCGTGAAGGGTTGCTGATAGTGATGCTGCAAGGGAGCCTCGGACTCGGAGCGGCGACCGCGCTCGCGGTCGCTTCACGGGTGTTGCTGACCATCACGGAACTGGGCGCCGCCGTTCCGTTTCTCATCTTTCGCCGGGGGAACCCGCGTGCCGTCTGAACCGATGTCGTGGGAACCGCGGTTGCCGCGCGCGACTGCTCTGCTGGTGTGCCTGCTGGCCGCGCTCACGCTGCTCTGGCCACTGCTGACCGGTGAAATTCTCTTCGGCGGCGGCCGGTCCGACATGTTCATCGCCGGGTACTCCTTCCGGCTCTTCGGCGCCGAGCAGTTCCGGGCCACCGGCGCAATTCCGCAGTGGAACCCCTACCTCTTCGGGGGGCTGCCGTACATCGCCGCTATGCACGGTGACATCTTCTATCCTACCGCATGGCTGCGCTGGATCATGCCGGTCGATCTCGCGATCACCTGGGGGATGGCGATCCACTTCGTCCTGGCCGGTTGGCTGACGTTCGGCTTTGCCCGGGCGCTTCGGATCGGCTGGACGGCCGCAGTGACGGCCGGCGTCGCCTACGAATTGAGTGGCATCGTCGCGTCCCAGATGAGTCCGGGGCACGACGGCAAGCTCTTCGTCTCCGCGCTCACCCCGCTCGCATTCTGGGTGCTGCTCAAGGCGATCCGCGGTGGCCAGACCTGGGCTTTCGGTGGCTTCAGTCTCGTCGTGGCCCTGCTCGTCCTCGGCCATTACCAGATGTGCTATTTCCTGATGCTGGCACTCGGACTGTGGACGCTCTATCTGGTGTTCTGGGACTCGGAGCGGAGGCCGAGCGCCAGTCCCTGGCGGATGCTGGCACTCGCGGCGCTGGCCGTCGGCATCGGCATCGGGATCGCCGGCCTGCAGGTGCTTCCGTTCCTGGAGTACATCGCGTACTCCCCTCGGGCGAGCGGCGGTCCCAGCACGGGCTGGGAGTGGGTAAACAGCTACGCGATGCCACCCTCCGAGATCGTCACGACGCTGCTGCCGCAGTTCAATGGCGTGCTGGATCACTACTGGGGCGGCAACCCGATCAAGTTCCACACCGAATACCTCGGTGTGCTGCCGCTCGTTCTGGCCGCGTTCGCCCTGGGCGACTCCGGCAAGCGGCGGCTGGTCCTGGCCCTGATGATCGGCGCGGTGGTCTTCCAGCTGCTCGCCTTTGCCGGCCACACGCCATTCTACCGCCCATTCTATGAATTCCTCCCCATGCTCAAGAAGATGCGGGCGGTGGGAATGGTCTTCTTCCTGGTGGCGTTTCCCGTCGCGATGCTCGCGGGGATCGGGCTCGATCGCATCCTGTCGGGCCAGGTGGCCAGCCGGCGCATCCTGATGGTGATCGGCGGTGTCGGCATCTTCGCACTGCTCGGTGTGGCCGGGATTCTGCAGGTCTTCGCGGAGGGGCTGGCAATTCCCGAGCGCATGGCGGCGGTGCAGGCCAACGCGCCTGAGCTCAGACTCGGCTCCTTGCAGCTGCTCGGCTTCGTTGTGTTAGGCGGTGGAATTCTCTGGGGCATCGCCACCGGAAAGGTGCGGGGCGCGGCCGCGGCGGCCCTGCTCGTGTGCGCGACTGCCGCGGATCTCTGGAGCATAGACCGGCTCTTCTATCAGTTTTCCCCGCGGGCCGCAGTGCTCTTCCGCGAGGACGAAATCACCACCCGACTGAAGTCGGAGCCGGGACCTTTCCGGGTGTTCAACGCCCAGGGGACCTATCCCCAGTCGACGCTCATGGCGTACCGGCTTGCCACTCCGCTGGGTTACCACGGGAATGAGTTACAACGCTACGATGAATTGGGCGGGAAGGACCAGGGGTGGGCGAACGTCTCCAGTCCGAACTTCATGGATCTCCTTGCGGTCCGGTTCCTGGTGCTGCAGGAGGAGCGAGCAGTGCCGGGGTTCCATAAACTGCTCGGACCGATCGCTTCGACCTTCGGCGACCCTGCGGTACTGTATGAACGTGATACGCTCCCGCTGTATGCCCGCGTGGTCGCTTCCGCGGCCAAGGCGCCCGAGGCGCAGGTTGTGCCGACTGTGATCGACCCAAGGTTCCCCGCCAGGGCAGTGGCGCTCTACGCCGATACCGCGAGCGTCGCGGTGAAGCCGCTGGCGCAGCCCTTCCCGCCGTCCGCCGTGACGGCAGCGGTCACTGAGTACTCCCCAGGGGCCATACACATAAGCCTGCACGGCCAGAACCCCGACACCTCGTATCTGGTGGTCGCCGAAAACTGGTATCCGGATTGGCAGGCTACGGTCGACGGAACGCCGGCAGCGGTCCATCGCGCTGATCACACCCTCCTCAGCGTCATTGTCCCTCCAGGGGCCCGCGAGATTGCGCTTCAGTTCAAGTCGGGCGCCTACGCCCGTGGCAAGCTGGTGAGCCTGATCTCCTTGTTGCTTGCCCTCGGCATGATCGCCGGACCGTGGTTCCTCTCGCGGCGGGTGACCGGTGCTTGAACGCATTCTGGTCATCATTCCGACCTACAACGAGGCGAAGAACCTGCCGCAGATCATCCCGGCGGTCCTCAAGCAGGACCCTCGGCTGGAGGTGCTCGTCGTGGACGACAACTCTCCCGACGGGACGGGGGACCTGGCAGACCGGATGGCGCAGTCCAAGTCCCGGGTTCACGTGCTCCACCGGCAGTCGAAGGAGGGACTCGGCCGCGCCTACCTCGCAGGC
Source organism: Gemmatimonadota bacterium (assembly GCA_039930625.1). Taxonomy (GTDB): domain Bacteria; phylum Gemmatimonadota; class Gemmatimonadetes; order Gemmatimonadales; family GWC2-71-9; genus JADJOM01. The sequence goes on from JBDTTN010000004.1 coordinate 8,266, forward strand.
TTCCGGTGGGGTCTGGCGCAGGAATACGAGGCGATGTTCGAGATGGACGCTGATTTCTCCCACGATCCGGCGTTCATTGGCGGCTTCCTCACTGCGATCGAGGACGCCGATCTCGTCATCGGGTCCCGGTACGCCACTGGCGTCAACGTGATCAACTGGCCCATCTCGCGGCTTCTGCTCAGCCTGGGCGCCAACCTCTATGCGCGGATCCTCACCGGGCTGCCGCTCTCCGATGCCACGGGGGGATTCAAGTGTTTCCGGCGCTCGGTCCTCGAGGCCATCGACCTCGACCGGGTGCGCTCCAACGGATATGCCTTCCAGATCGAGATGAGCTTCCGAGCCTGGAAGAAGGGTTTCCGGCTCAAGGAGATCCCGATCATTTTTCACGACCGGGTGGAAGGCCAGAGCAAGATGAGCCGTCGTATCATGCGGGAGGCCATCTGGATGGTATGGTGGCTGCGGCTCCAGGCACTCCTCGGGCGGATCTGACGGGATGGACGGGATCACCTTCTACAAGATGTCCGGCAGCGGGAATGACTTTGTCATGCTCGATGGCCGGCTGACCACCCCGGTGGAGTGGCCGGCAGAGCGGGTGCGAGCGATTTGCGACCGCCGACTGGGCGTTGGGGCCGACGGTCTGGTCATTCTTACCCCGGATGGAGCCGACCGGGTGCGGATGGATTTCTGGAATTGCGATGGGTCGCGGGCAGACATGTGCGGCAACGCCGCCCTCTGCAGCACCCGGCTGGCCACGCTCCTGGAATTGGCGCCTGCGGATAGGATGAGGCTGGTGACCCGTGCCGGGACCTTTCTGACCCGGTGTCGGCCGGAGGGATCCGAGGCCGAACTCAACCTTCCGGACTTCCGGCTCCCAACCCGCCCGGGAGACCTGGAGGCCCAGCCCGGCGAGAGCGGGCACGTCCTTGCGACAGTCGGAGTGCCCCATCTCGTTCTGGAGGTCATCGACCTTGAATCCGGCGACCTGATGGTGAGGGGCAGGGAGCTCCGGCGGCATCCTTCGCTCGGTCCGGCGGGGGCCAACGTGAATTTCGTGGCGCCATCGCCGGACGCTTCACGGTGGCTCCTCCGGACCTTTGAACGAGGTGTCGAAGGGGAGACCCTCGCGTGTGGGACGGGAGCCGTCGCAACCGCCGTCGCTCTTGCCCAGTCGGGTCGGGCGAGGCTGCCCCTGGATCTGGTCACGAGGAGCGGGTGCGTTCTCCACATCACTGCGACACTGTCTGACGACGAAGCCAAGGACGTTTGGCTTCGCGGAGAGGGCAGGCTGGTGTTCACGGGACTCTTGAGGGACCTTCCTGGCGCGCTCTAAGGCATTAAATCAAAAACACTTACAGTCTGATGGCAGGGCGGTTGTGGAGTTATCCCCAGTTGTCCACTTCGTGACTTAACATAATATATATTATACGACATTACTGACTGGGCGTAAACCAGGCTGCCGCTCGCTGGTTCACTCAGCGTTCGCACCCATTCAGCTGCACCAAGCCGCTCAGACTGCCCCATTTTGCACCCGCGCAGAGCCGGAAATGAAAAGCCCTCGGAACCCTTAGGTTCCGGAGGCGCCTGCGGACCAGCAAGAGTGTCCAGCCTGCTTACATCGCGCCCCCGGTGAGCTCGGACAGCCGGACTTCCGCTTCGGTCTTCGAGGTGGACTTGGGATAGTCCTTGAGCACCCGCCGGTAGGTCTCCACAGCCTTGTCCCGATCCCCGGCATTGGCGAAAGCCCGTCCCGCATCGAGCAGTAGGTCCGCCCGGAGGTAGTCCACATCGGCGGCCCCCGAGGCACTCAGGTAGGCCTGGGCGGCTTCGCCTGGGCGCTTGGAGTTCTCGAGAGCCCTGCCCAGCAGGCTGTACGCCGGGGCCTTGAACTGGGCATCGGGCCCGCTCTTCAGAAAGTCCTGCAGGCCGACGGCCGCCAGCTCGAACTGGCCGTTGACCAGGCGGACCTGATTCAGAGTGATCACCGCCTCCTGAGCCGCTCGCGTCCCACCGTAGGTGGTCACGACCTTCTGCAGCTCGCTCGCCGCCAGCGGAAGATTGCCCTGCTCTGCCATGTTGCGCGCCGCGTCCAGGGCCCGGCCGGCAAAGGTCTCCTTCCGCTTGCCACTCAGCACCACGAACCAGCTGATCAGCGCGATCGCGACGACGATACCCCCGATGAGGAAGTATCGATTCACAGGCTCGTCCAGCCACTTGGGAGCAGACGATTGGCCGGTGCGCGAGGCCGCAGATGTCGAGGTCGGAGCTTCCATGGTAGCAGCCATCATCATTCCAGTGCGATCGAGACGGCGGATCCCAATTGAATCCGCAGGTGAGAGGTGCCCCCGAGACGATTCGAACGTCCGACCAACGGTTTAGGAAACCGCTGCTCTATCCAGCTGAGCTACGGGGGCAAAGCCCTTCAAAATAGCCGCGCAAACGCTAATGCGTCAACGCGTTCAGATGTTGAGCACAATGTGGCTCGGCGCCCCCCGGAGGCGAGCCTCGCCGCCCAGCCCGCCAATCGCCAGCAGAAACGACCATCCGACGACCTCTCCCCCCAGCCTTCGGACCAGTTCTCCAGCCGCCTCGGCAGTTCCTCCAGTCGCGAGCACGTCATCCACGATCAGGATCCGGGCACCGGCCGGACAGGCGTCCTGATGCGCCTCCAGGGAGTCGGTGCCGTATTCCAGTTTGTACTCGTGGCGGATCGTCTTCCAGGGGAGCTTGCCCGGCTTCCTGAGCGGAATGAACCCTGCCCCCAGAGTGACTGCGACCGGCGCCGCGAGGATGAACCCCCGAGCTTCAATCCCGACGACGTGGGTAACGCCCGCGCCACGAAACGGTGCGGCAAGATCCTCCCGCAACTGTCGGAAGAGCAGTCCGTTCTGCAGCACCGGAGTAATGTCCTGGAAGACGATCCCCGGCTTGGGGTAGTCAGGAATCGCCCGCAGAGTCTGGCGAAGCTGGTCGGTCACCATGGCGCTCATGTCTGGTCCGGAAATTGGGTTGTGTGGATTGTGTAACTATATGATTTCAAAGGCTGTATGTACTGTGATGTTATCCAAAATCTCGGACTTTTCCACGGCATCCACCTGCGAATGTGGCGGGCCGACGCGCAGTTGGCCTTCCAGTGTTTCAAGGGCCGGGGCTTCCCCCTCCGCCACAACTTCCACCCGCCCGTCTGGCAGGTTCCTCGTCCACCCGACCAGCCCGAGAGCCGTGGCGTGGCGGAGCACGAAGTACCGGAATCCGACGCCTTGCACCCGGCCGCGGACGAGGTACCTGAGTGTCATCCGCCCTGCCGGTTGGCGCGCCATCCCTTCAGCGCCTCGATCAGGAGCGGTAGCAACGACACCGCGATGATACCCATGACCACGATGCTGAAGTGGCTCCGGACCACGGGAATATTGCCGAAGAAATATCCCGCGCCGACGAACAGACCCACCCAGGCGGCGCTTCCCAGGAGACTGAAGCTCAGGAACCGGGTGTAGGGCATCTCCCCTACCCCGGCGACAAACGGGGCGAAGGTCCGGATGATGGGGAGGAACCGGGCAAGGATGACCGTCTTCCTGCCGTGACGGTCATAGAACGCCCGGGTCTTGTTCAGGTGCTCCTGTTTCAGGAACCGGAGATTTCCGCTGAAGGCGCGGGTGCCGATGAATCGGCCGACCCAGTAGTTGGTGGAATCCCCGAGGACCGAGGCCGAGAACAGCAGCAGAAAGAGAAACCCGGGGTTGAGGCTTCCCATGCCGGCAAAGGTGCCCGCTGCAAAGAGCAGCGAGTCGCCGGGAAGAAATGGGGTCACCACGAGGCCGGTCTCGCAGAAGATGATCCCGAACAGAATGCCATAAGTCCACGTCCCGTACGTTGCGATGAGCTCGGACAGGTGGACATCGAGATGCAGGAACAGGTCGACGAAGTGCTTGATGAACTCCATGCAGTCTCCAGCTCAGGATGATGAGTCGCCGGCGAAACCGAACTGGCCGATCAGCGGGACGAAACGCACATCACTCACCGTCCGGGACGCGATTTGGCCGGACTGGTCCTTCGTGATGAGGGTCAGGACCTGGGTATTCCTGTCGCCTACCGGCACAATCAATCGCCCTCCCGGTGCCAGCTGCTCTACCAGCGGCCGCGGCACCTCGGGGGAGGCGGCTGCCACGATGATGACGTCGTACGGTGCGTAGGGTCGCCAGCCAAGCGTGCCATCACCGACCAGGATGGCCACAGCGACGACGCCAGCCTGGGTCAGGGCGTTTCGGGCAGCCTGAGCCAGTGTCGGCAGTCGCTCCACGCTGAACACCTGGTCAGCGCACAGCGAGAGGAGTGCCGTCTGATATCCAGACCCCGTACCGACCTCGAGGACCTTCTCCCGACCGGTGAGTTTGGCGAGCTCCAGAGAGCGCGCCTGAACCCACGGCTGGGAGATCGTCTGGGCTGCCGCTATCGGCAGTGCGCTATCCTCGTAGGCGCGGTGTCGTATGCTCTCCGGTACGAAGAGATGCCGCGGAACCTGCGAGATCGCCCGGAGCACGGCGAGATCCCGGATCCCCTTGGCCTGGAGCTCGGCCACCAGCTGGGAACGGTACCCTCCGTAGCTGTCGCCATCGCCTATCCCTCGAGCGACCATCCCCGGACCGTCTCGAGCAGTTTGTAGTTGGTGAGGTCCATGTGCAGCGGCGTAATCGATATGAATCCCTCGGCCACGGCGTAGTGATCGGTCTCCGCCCCGCCCGTCCAGTGGATCTCACCGCCGCCGATCCAGTAGATCTCGCGGCCCCAGGGATCGCGCATGCGGGTGAGTGATTCCTTGAAATAGCGGCTTCCGAGCGAGGTCACCTTCACTCCTTTCACCGCGGAGGCGCCACAGGGGGGAAGGTTGATGTTGAGCAGGGTCTCCGGCGGAAACTGCCCGACCCGGACCACGCGCTGCACCAGCCCGGTAAGCAGGGAGCGGTAGCTCTGAAGGGTGTCGAGGTCGCTGGCCGGCCCGGCAAAGGAGATTGCGACGCTCGGCACGCCGAGGGTGACTCCCTCCATCGCCGCGGCCACCGTACCGGAATAGAGAACATCTTCCCCCATGTTCGGGCCGTGATTGATGCCTGAGAAGATGAAGTCGGGGCGCTCATTGAGGAGCGTGCCAAGCGCGAGCAGCACGCAGTCCGTCGGCGTTCCGTCCACCTGGTACGAGCCATCTGGCCGACGAGCCGGCCGCAGCGGGCGGTGCATCGTAAGGCTGTGCGAGGTGCCGCTCTGCTCCCGATCTGGCGCGACGATGGTGACCTGACCGACGGTTTGACACACCTCGGCCAGCAGGGCCAGGCCGGGTGCCAGGATCCCGTCATCGTTCGATACAAGGATGTTCATCGGCCCGGAAAGATAACACGGAGAGATGCAGTCGCCCGGGGAGACGGGCCGGCCCTCATTCCGACAGGGGTTCCGGCTTGGGAGGCGGGATTTTTCCGTCCAGTATTCCCACGATCTCCTCGACCGCCTCACGGAGTTCGCGCAGGGTTTCGCGTTCCATGGCGGCGCGGGCGGATCCACGCAGCTCGCCGGTGCGGCGATAGTGCTCGATGCGCTGGCGGGCCCCTTCGATCGTGTACTTCTCGGTGTAGAGGAGGTGCTTCACAAGCATGATCAGTTCCACCTCGCGGCTCTTGTACACCCGGTTGCCCGAGCGGTTCTTGGCCGGGTTGAGGAACCGGAACTGGCTCTCCCAATACCTGAGCACGTGCGGCTTCAGGTCGGTGAGCGCACAGACCTCACCGATGCTGAAAAACTCCTGGACCGGCCGTGCCATGGTCAACGCCACTGCTCCGATTTGAGGGTCCGCTCCATCAGGTCCACTACCGCCTGACGAGCAGGCTTGCCGTCGAAGAGGATGCTCGCCACCTGAGCACAGATCGGCAGCTCAGTGCCCATGCGGGCCGCAAGCTCCAGCGCCGCCTGCGCCGTGTTGGCCCCTTCGGCGACCGTCCGGTGGGTCGCGTTGTACTCCACCAGGCTCACGCCCTGTGCGAGTGCGACACCCAGCGCCCGGTTCCGGCTCAGGGCGCCGGTCGTGGTAAGGATCAGGTCGCCCATTCCCGCCAAGCCGGCGAATGTGAGCGGGTCAGCGCCCATTGCGACGCCAAGTCGGGTCATCTCCGCCAGCCCGCGGGTGATGAGTGCCGCCCGCGGATTGTTGCCAAGACCCAGGCCCTCCAGGATACCGGCCGCAATCGCGATCACATTCTTCAGTGCGGCCGCGAGTTCGACGCCGACGACATCGGTGTTCGAATACACCCGGAAGCGCGCGGTGGCGAACACCTCCTGGACCTCGCGTGCCGTCGCGGCGTTCCGTGCGGCAGCCACCACCGCCGTTGGTTGCTGCTGATAGACCTCGAGCGCGAAGCTCGGCCCGGACAGCGCTATGACGCGGTGCTCGGGCAACACCTCCTCGAGCACCGCCGACATCAACTGCAACGTGCCTGGCTCGATGCCCTTGGTTGCGCTAACAACCAGCGCGGCGGGGCCGATTCCGGGCCTGGCCATCTCCACGACGCTCCGTACCACCGGACTGGGCGCGACGGTCAGCACAACATCCGCGCCCCGCACCGCCGCCACCGCATCCCCGGTTGCGGTCAGCGACTCCGCCAGCGGACAGTCGGGCAGAAAGACCGGGTTCTGATGCCGCTGATTGACGGCCGACACCACCTCCGCTTCATAGGCCCACAGCCGGACAATATGGCCCTTCCGGGCCAGCAGGTCCGCCAGGGTTGTTCCCCAGCTCCCCGCGCCGAGCACGCCGACGGTTGTCACGGCGTTGGGGCCACAGGCTTCGTGGCGCCGCGCTTGCCAAAACGGTTCTCGGTGCCTGACAACAGGCGCTGGATGTTCTGCCGGTGCTTCCAGATGATGAACAGCGCCAGGCTGATATCGAATATCAGCGTCACCTCCGAGCGCCGCGCCGGATGCAGCAGCCAGTCGGCGGCTGGGAAACTGACCGCCGCGAGGATCGAGCCCAGCGACACGTAGCCTGTGATCCACACGACCAAGGCCCAGACCGCGAGCACGACGGGAAAAGCCAGCGGAGCCAGTCCGATCACCATCCCTGCCGCGGTGGCGACGCCCTTGCCGCCCTTGAAACCCACAAATACCGAGAAGACGTGTCCGATAACCGCGACTACGCCGCACCAGATCGGGAAATAGGGTATGTCCGGCGCCAACGGCCCGAACGCGAGAACCGGGACTGCACCCTTCAGCACGTCGAAGACCCCAACGGGGACCGCGTACTTCCAGCCAAGCGTACGGTACAGATTCGTGGCACCGAGATTCCTGCTGCCGTGCTCGCGCAGGTCAATTCCCCGGAACCACTTCCCCACGAGGTAGCTCGTGGGGATCGCCCCGATCAGGTAGGAAGCGGCCAGCCAGAGCAGCGCCATGCGCAGTCAGACCCTCGAAGCCAGGGGTGGGGCCGGTTGCCGCCTATCCGCCGCGGACCCGGCGTCCGTCGTCTCTGCGGTCATGCTGGCTCGCGCCCCTGCCGGTGAATTTCAGCCGCAGCGGCGCGCCCTCGAAGCCCCAAGCCGCGCGAAAGCCATTGATCAGGTACCGCTGGTATGACTCCATCACGTCGTCCGGTCGGTTGGTCACGATCGCGATCTCCGGCGGCCGGGTCCCGATTTGTGAGGCGTACAGCAGCTTCACCTCGGCTCCGGTGTCCTGGGGTGGCGCGTTGCGCGCGATCAGGTCCTGCAGCACCTGATTCACCTCCGACGTCGTGATCCTCCGGTTTCTCGCTTCGGCCACTTCGAGGATCAGGTCCGGCAACCGGGTCACCCGCTGCCCCGACTGGGCCGAGATATACACGAATGGCACATATCGAAGGAACGGCGCCTTCTCGGCCAACAGGTCCTGGCCTCGCTTCGCTGTGTTAGGATCCTTCTCGGGAATCAGGTCCCACTTGTTCACTGCGATGATCAGCCCCGCGCCCTGATCCCACGCTTCGGTGGCGATACGGAGGTCCTGCGCGTGCATGCCGAGTTCCGCATCCACCACCAGCACACAGACGTCCGCGCGCTCGATCGCGCGGTGGGTTCGGAGGGTGGAGTAGAACTCGATGTCATCTTCTACTTTAGCTCGGCGACGTAAACCCGCTGTATCTATGAAGTTGAGCGTCTTGTCGTGATATCGCAAGGGGGTGTCGATCGCGTCCCGGGTGGTGCCCGGCGTGGCCGATACGACCAGCCGCTCTTCCCCGAGCAGTCGGTTGATCAGGGAAGACTTCCCCGCATTCGGCCGGCCCACCACCGCGACCTGGATGGCGTCGTCGTCCTCGCCCTCCCGTTTGGGCGGCAGTTTTTCCACGATGGCGTCCAGGAGGTCACCGCTTGCCTTCCCCACGCCTGCGGAGAGGCCCAGCGGCTCACCGAGTCCGAGCTCATAGAAGCCGAATTGTGCCGTCGTGTTGGGGAGGTCATCGAGCTTGTTCACCGCGAGGATCACCGGTCGGCCTGCACGCCGGAGCCGGGAGGCGATTTCTGCATCGACGGGATTCAGCCCCTCCTTGCCATCGACGACCATCACAATCAGGTCGGCTTCCTCGACCGCCAATTCGACCTGGAGCCTCACGGCGATGTCCATTGAGTCGGAGGAACCGGGCATCAGCCCGCCGGTATCCACCAGCCAGAAGCGCCGGCCGGCCCAGTCACCGTCGCCGAAATGACGGTCGCGAGTGGTCCCCGCCTGGTCGGAGACGATCGCATCCCTCCCACCGAGGAGGCGATTGAACAGGGTGGATTTTCCTACGTTGGGTCGGCCGACGATTGCTACGGTAGGCTTGCTCACGCGAGTGCCGGTGTATCGAGGGCGTCGGTGAAGTGGTAGGACGGCCGCACCTCGACCGGTGAGGTGGCCTGCAGGTCAGCGAGTGTCAGATCGTCCATGAACAGCTGGTCCTCATTGAGAGACTCGCCGGGGAATAGCGCGAGATCGAGATCATTCCGGCCCGCGAGGGCCAGTCGGAGCGCAGCGCCGGGAAGCAGGCCGGCGCAGGTCACGGTAGAACCGAACAGGGTGTTGCTGACCGGGATCAGTTCGAAAGTCGATCCGGTGGCCTCGGTGAGCGGGGCAAGAACCTGGTTCATCAGTGCGGCCATCGAGGTGCCGGTCAGTACGCCGATTCTGCGGCCGTGCCAGTCAGCGAGGCCCTCACGGTCCTCTTCGATCCGCTGTTGCAGCCAGCGAACCGAGCCCACCCCGTTCTCCACCTGTTCGAAGCCGTCGTAGTGTTCGGCGGGGGGCAGGGGCAGGTCGGCCCGAAGATAGAGTTCGTCCGCACCGAAGGCCCAGGAGGTGCCACGCTCGCGTCGCGCTCGATCGGAAAAGCGTTCAATCCGGGTAATCGCGGCGCGGCACTCGGCCTGGGTCGGCTCGCGGACCAGGCTGTGTTTGCTGAACTCCGTCAGCCCCACGGGGACCACCGAGACGTTGAGTACTGGACCGCCGAGCGCGTACAGTTCGTCCAGCGACTGTTCCAGAATTTCGCCGTCGTTCACTCCGGGGGACATCACGATCTGGGTGTGGAACTGCAGGCCGTGGGAGGCGAAGAGGCGCAGCTGGTCGAGAACGTCCGGAGCGAGCGGATTCCGCAGGAGCCAGCGGCGGGTCACCGGATCCGTGGCGTGCACCGATACGTAGAGCGGTGACAGCCGGTACTCGATGATGCGCTCGATGTCCCGGGGCTTGAGATTGGTCAGCGTCGCAAAATTGCCGTACTTGAAGGACAGCCGGTAATCATCATCCCGGATGTACAGCGTTTCACGCAGGCCCTGGGGCAGACCGTCCACGAAGCAGAAGTCGCAGCGGTTGGCGCAACGGCGGATCCGGGGGGGCTCGACAGACACCCCCATCGGCAGGCCCTCGGGCCGCTCGATATCGTATTCGATCTCCTCGCCGCCGGGGTGACGCACGTGCAGCAGAAACTGTTCGTCGGCGGTCAGGAACTCCCAGTCGAGGAAGTCCTCTATCTCCCGGCCATTGACCGTGAGCAATTCGGTGCCGGACTGGAGACCCAGTTCGGCGCCAAGTGATTCAGGAGACACTCCAGTGACCTTGAGCATAGGCAAGCGGGGGAAGATGGGTGTGCGGACGGGGCGATTCAAGCATGGAGGGAGAAACGCAGCGGGCGGGGCCCCAGGGGGGGCCCCGCCCTTCACTTCATGATCGTGGCAGCTG
>JBDTTN010000005.1:0-18028 GCA_039930625.1 Gemmatimonadota bacterium
AGCCACTTCACCACGTCTTCCAGCCGGCGGACCAGATCGCCGAGATCGTCGGGGAACCCTCCGCCATCCGCCGGAAACAGCGAGTCAAGCGGCGGAGCGTGACGGATCGATCGGAAGGGAAGGGCGAGCAACGCGGAGGTACCGTGGGACTGAACTTCCACCGTGAACCTCCGTCGAGTGCCAGGGTCACGGTACCGCACTGCGGGGGGAGTGGAGAATGACCTGGGGGCGGTCCGCACTGAGGCCGGGACGAACCGCATCAATCCGGGGGCGGAGGTGCAGCCTGTCGTCCGTCCCGGAGATCGCGCGCCTCGTCCCCGGGTGAAGGCGGTTCATCCCGCGAGTGTTGGCGCCATGAGTTCCTGGACCGATTATCGGCGCGTCGGCACAATCGCCGTCACGGACTCACCGGATGGAGGACCTCATGTCACCGCTCATGCTTGCCCGCCGGATCATTCCACTGTTGTTCGGCTGCACCGCCGCCTGCGCGCACCTCGCGCAGCCGGAAAAGGTCTATCTCGACCGGGTACGCGCGCCCGGCGCTCTGCCCGGCCGTCTCGACGCGACCATGCGGGATCTCGCCCGCCAGGGATTTGCGGGCACCGTGCTCGTCGCCCAAGGCAACCGGGTGCTGCTGTATCAGGGATACGGCGACGCCAACCGCGCCCGGCACATCCCGAACTCGGCCGAGACCAAGTATCCGCTGGGCGCACTGGGGCAGAAGCTGCGGCTGTATCAGCCGGCCGCGCTCACCCGCACCGTCTTCGACGATGGCTTCCTGAATGAGTCGCTGGTGGCCCGTGGCTACGCCGGGCCCCTCGGCGAGACGGTGATCGTCACCGGGCTGGTGGCGCCGCTCGCCGACGTCTTCCACTGGCATCAGGCCATCCGTACCGCGGGGATGCTGCCGGCGGCCGGTCCCGAGCGCCTGGCAAGAAACCCGGGCAACAGCAACCCGCTCGGCTGGGTCGTCGAACGGACGGCCGGTGGACATCATCTCGTCCAGCAGGTGAGTGACGGCCGCGGATTCGAGAACTGGTACGGCTATTTCCCGGACCACGATGTGCTAATCCTCATCGCCGCGAATGACGACCTTGGCTGGCGCCGTCCGGCGGCGGAGCGGCTGACAGAGATCATGGTGGATGGTGCGTCACCGTCGGTGGACGGCGTCACCAAGGCAGCGCGCGTCGGAGGCTGACATCGCGCGTTCCATCTGGTGCAACACCGAAACAGCGAATGCCCGGGGCGCGTAGCGTGGGATGGCTCGCCCCCGGGCCCCGTCACGACCATACCGCTCGCGAGGTGATCCATGCCCGCACCCATCGCCCCGAGCGCCGGAGCGGCGCTTCGCCGCCGGAACCTGCGCCTCCAGGCCGCGCTCGTTTTCGGCGGATGGACCGCGTTCGGGTTGTTCTCTTTCGGACAGATCCTGGTCTACAACGCGGTGTCCGGGCAGCCACCGCTCCCCTGGCGCCCGTTGCTCCTGGTCTCGCTTGCCAGCGCCTGGCTCTGGGCCGCGCTCACGCCGATGGCGCTGTGGGTCGCGAACCGGCTTCAGTTCGACGTGAAGCAGCGGACCCGGAGCCTGATACTGCACGGGCTGGCGGGCATCTGCTTCGTCCTGCTCTCCACGGTGCTGGACCGCTTGTTCAGCATGGCGGCCAGTCACTCACCGCTGCGGCCGTTCGTATCCAGCCTGCTCTACCGGTTTGACAGCCGCCTGCTCGCCTATCTCTGCATTGTCACGGTCTCCCAGGCGGCGCGCTATGCCCTGCTCTATCGCGAGCGGGAGGTGCTGGCTGCCTCACTGGAGGCGCAGCTGGCCCGGGCGGAGCTGCAGCTCCTGAAGATGCAGCTGCAGCCGCATTTCCTCTTCAATGCGCTGAACACGATCGCCGAGCTGTCGCATAACGACCCGCACAACGCCGACCGGATGATCGCCCGGCTGGGCCATCTGCTGCGGCTGTCGCTGGAGCAGGCGGGACACCAGGTGGTGCCGTTCCGCCAGGAGCTGCAGATCCTTGACGCCTATCTGGAGATTGAACAGACCCGCTTCCAGGACCGGCTCCTGGTCCGCACCTTCGTCGCACCGGAGGTGCTCGACGCCGGCGTGCCGGCCCTCCTGCTGCAGCCCATCGTCGAGAACGCCATCCGCTACGGAACCTCCTCCGTGACCGGCGAGGGCCGGGTCGAAATGCGCGCCGCGCGCGCCGGGGAGCAACTCGTCATCAGCATTCGCGACGGAGGACCCGGCTTCCCCGCCGGCGGCCCCATCAAGGAAGGCCTTGGCCTGCACAACACCAGGGAACGCCTGCGTCAGCTCTACGGCGCCCAGCAATCGTTTCGACTGGAAAATCATCCGGCGGGAGGGGCCGTCGTCACCATCGCCCTGCCCTTCCTTGAGTGCGGTGAGGTCCACACTCCGCTGCACCTTCGACTGGCGCCAGCGGCCGCCGTCCCCGCATGAGCGTCCGCACGCTCGTCGCCGACGACGAACCGATCGCGCGGAAGCGGCTGGTCCGGCTGCTCGAGAACGAACCGGAGGCGACTCTGGTCGCGGCCTGCGGCACCGGCCTCGAAGCGGTGGAGGCCATCCGCGCCCACATGCCGCAACTGCTCTTCCTCGATGTGCAGATGCCTGGGCTGGACGGGTTCGGGGTGCTGGAGTCGCTGGGACCATCGACCCCGCCCGCGGTGGTGTTCGTGACCGCCTTTGATGCGTACGCCATTCAGGCCTTCGACGCCAACGCGCTAGATTACCTGCTGAAGCCGTTCGACGCCGAGCGCTTTCACCGTGCCTTTGCCCGGGCCCGGGATCGGCTGCACCAGCCGCCCAGCGGACCCGACTCCGCTCAGATCAGCGCGCTGCTCGCGGGCCTTGCCCGGCCGCGACAGAGCGCGGAGCGCCTGGCTGTCCGGAACGAAGGGCGCGTATACTTTGTGCGGGTGGCGGACATCGACTGGATCGAGACTGCGAGCAATTATGTACGATTGCATACCGGCAAGACGACCCATCTGCTCCGCGAACCGCTCTCGACCCTCGAGACCCGGCTCGACACGGGGCAGTTCCTCCGCATTCACCGGACCACGGTGGTGAACGTAGACCGACTGCGAGAGCTGCAGCCCTGGTTCTCCGGCGAGTTCATCGCCATCCTGCACGACGGTACCCGCCTCAAGGTGAGTCGCGGCTATCGGGACCGCGTCGCCCGCTGGCTGGGGCAGACCCTCTGAACCCAACCGCCGAGCTGCACCCGGCGCTGCTGCAGGCCACGATCACCCTCGGGATCGCCGGCCTGTGCGCCCTGCTCTACCGCCGCTACCGCAAGGCCTACTTCTTCTGGTGGGCGATCGCCTGGGCGCTCTACCTCGGCCGCCTCGGCGCGATCATCATCTTTCTGCAGGCCCGCCAGCCGTTCTGGCTCTTCGCCCATCAGGTCATCACCGGCTGGACCGCGCTTGCACTGCTGTGGAGCGCACTGGTCTTTTCGCGCGGCGCAAAGTTCCGGACGCCGTACCTGCTGGCCATCCTCTTCCCGCCGGTCTGGTCGGTCTTCGCGATCTATCAGTTTTCCGAGCCGAATCAGTTTCTCTACGCCGCACTGCCGGCCGTGGCATTCCTGAGCGGCGCGACCCTGTGGACCGCGGCGGTCTTCCTGCGCTTCCGGCGGCAGACCGGGTCACCCGCCGCGCTGGTGTTAGGCATCGCCTTCCTGCTGTGGGGCCTGCATCATCTCGACTATCCGGTGCTCCGGGCCCGCGGCGCCTGGAATCCGTGGGGCTACTACCTCGACATCATGTTCGCGCTGGCCGTCGGCAGTGGCATCCTGCTGCTGGTGATCGAGGATATCGAACGCGGCCTCGGAGCGATGGCGGCGCTCTCCGGGGACCTGCAGCGGGGCGAAGGCGCGATCGACGTGCCCGGTGCGCTGCTCGGGCGCGCGCTGGTGCTCCCCGGGGTGCGCGGCAGCGCGCTCTACGACCGCGATCTCGGCATCATCGTCCGCGGGCTCGGTGCCTGCGCCGCGTGGGAGCATCACGCGCCACCTGGTGACACCGACGGTCTGGTGCATGAGGTGCTCGCGCGGGGCAGGCCGAGCTCGGCGGCCGGGGGTGACTTCGCCTACGCCGCGGCGCTCCCGGTGGTGCAGCGAGAGGAAGTGCGTGGTGCAATGATTATCGTCGGTGATGCGCGGGATCCCTTCACCGCGCTGGACGAATCGTTCCTTATCGCCCTCGGGCAACAGGTGGGAGCCGCCCTCGAGAACGCGGACCTCGATCGTCGCCTGCGCGGGCGCACCGCGGAGCTGGAGCGGCTCTCCGGCCGGATGGTGGAGCAGCACGAGGAGGAGCGGCGTCGGCTTTCGCTCGAGCTGCACGACGAAACGGCGCAGGTCTTCTCCGCAGTGAAGCTCCAGCTCGGCATCGTGCGCGAGGAGGTTCCCGCTCCCCAGGCAGCGCGACTCGGCCGCGTGATGGAGCTCGTCGATGAGGGAATGGCCAGTATCCGCAGCGTCACCGACGCGCTCCGTCCCTCGCTCCTCGACGATCTCGGCCTGGTTCCCGCACTGCGAGCGCTGGTAACCGACTTCGAGACCCGTACCGGAATCCCCGCGACCTTCGCCTGCACGGGCGACCTGCCACCGCTCGGCAGCGATGCGGAGCTTGCGGTCTTCCGCGCGGTGCAGGAGGGGCTGTCCAATGTGGCCCGCCATGCGGAATCGGATACGGCGCGAGTGGGTGTCTCGCGTCAGGGCGCGGAGCTGATCATCTTGATCGAGGACGATGGACGCGGCATCCGTGCGGGGGACGGTGTCACCGAGGAGCGCATGGGACTCGCCGGGATGCGGGAGCGGTTTGCCGCGCTCGGCGGATCGGTCGAGATTGATCGGGGTGACAGCGGCGGAACCCGCCTGCGGATCCGGCTGCCCCTGCGGGAGGCTCCACGTTGATGGAAGGATCGACAATTCGGGTGATGCTGGTGGACGATCACGCGATCGTGCGCGAAGGCATCCGCCACGTCCTCTCCGCCACACCGGGCGTCGAAGTCGTCGCCGAGGCCGGGGATGGGGAAGCCGCGCTGCGGCTCGCGGCCGAGGCGCGGCCCGACATCGTGGTACTCGACCTGTCGCTCCCCGGTGCCGGCGGCCTCGAGGTCACCGCCCGGCTCCGCGACTCGCTGCCGCTGGTCCGGGTGCTGATTCTGAGCGTGCACGACCATCCCGAATATGTGCTCGGTGCCGTACGGGCCGGCGCACAGGGTTACCTGCGGAAGGACACCTCTCCCGCGGAACTGCGTGAGGCGCTGCGAGCGGTTGCGCGAGGCGAGTCGTACTTCAGTCCGCCCGTCGCGCGGCACCTCACCGCGGCCGTGCGCGGAGATCCGCCGGCGGCGGATGCCGGGGCCCGACTCGCCCGGCTCACGCCGCGGGAGCGGGAAGTCCTCGGTGGCATCGCCGCCGGAGAGACCAGCCGGGCCATCGCGACGCGGCTGGGACTCTCACCACGCACCGTGGAAAGCCACCGTGAAAGTCTCGCACGCAAACTCGACATCAAGACAGTGGCCGGCCTCACCCGCTTCGCGGTGGAGGCCGGGATGGTGAAGGAGGAGTGAATCTCGCCCTGTGATTCCGCACACATGATCGACGCTGTACACTCCAGCTCCGCCCCCGCCTCGCTGCTCCGTAGATCTACCCACCGCCCACCGTAATCATCCGAATTACGCCGTCGCAATCGCATCGCTAGCGTAGAGGCGCAGTATCGGTACGGACCCCTCCCCATATTCGCGGCAGGAACGCTGATGCATTCGCCTCGCTGGGCTCTCGCTCTCCTCGTTGTGTCTGGTACCACCCCGCTGATCGCGCAAGAGTCGCCGCGCCGTGCCGCGCGTGACACCGTCGTCGAGCTGCCAGCGATGACTGTCACCGCGACACGGGACCTGCGCGAAGTCTTCCGTACCCCAACGCCGGTAAGCGTGGTGGACTCCACCACGCTTGCCCGGCGTGCGCCTGCCAGCATCACCGACCTCTTCCTGGACCTGCCGGGGCTCGACGTGAATGGCGTCGGCCCCAGTCAGTCCCGCCCGATCATCCGCGGCCTCCTGGGACAGCGCATCCTGCTGCTGCAGGACGGAATCCGCATGAACAATTCGCGCCGCGAGTCCGACTTCGGCGAAATTCCCTCCCTGGTCGGGCTCGAGGCCCTCGGCCGGGTCGAGGTCGTCCGCGGCCCGACCTCGGTACTCTACGGCACCGATGCGATCGGCGGCGCGGTTAACCTGATCACCCGCCAGCCTTCGACTTCGATCACCGGCTCCAGCGTCCACGGCAGCTTCGGCTATCGGTACCAGAGCGCCGGGAACTCGCAGCGCCCCTTTGGCCTGGTCACCGGGCAGGTCGGCCGGCTGAACTGGCTCGCCTTCGGCTCCTATCGCGACGCCACCGATTATACCGCGCCCGCCGGTACCTTCGGCAAGCTGCCGCTCCCCAACGACTCGAAAGTCCAGGACAGCGGAGTCAAGGACCAGAACTATGCCTTTCAGCTCGGCTACGGCCTCACAGCGAACTCGAGCCTGCATGCCCGCTACGATCGTTACACCGCCGACAATGCCGGCTTCGGCTACGTCGACAACGCCGACCTGCAGCGGCCCAACGATCCCACGATCGCCATCCGCTACCCCAATCAGGGTGTCGACCGCCTTTCGTTAGGCTACACCAATCGGGGTGTGCGCTCCGCCCTCGCCGACCGCATCGACGTCACCACCTACTACGTCGACAACACCCGCCGACTGACCTTCGACATCACCATTCCGACCGGCCCCGGGTCCCAGGGCCAGATCGGGATTCGCAACTTCACCGACCTGCAGACCTTCGGTTTCCGCATCGAGGCCGGCAAGGCGATCGGCAACGTGGTGCTCACCTACGGCTTCGATGGCTTCCACGACCGCTCGAACAACACCGACACCACGACCACGACGGGGTTTGGTCCGCCCTCGACCGACCCTGTCTCCAAGACCCCGAATGCCAGCTTCAGGAGCCTGGGCGGATTCCTGCAGAGCGACTTCCACCTTGCACCGCGCCTCATCCTGATCGCCGGCCTGCGGGTACAGGATATCAAGGCGAGTACCCGGTCCACGCCGAACGTCACCGCGCCCCTGGTCTCCCACTCGAACGCCACGGTCGTCGGGACGGTGAATACGGAGTACCTGCTCAGCGACAACCTGAGCGTGATCGGCACCGTGGGTCGTGGGTTCCGCTCCGCGAACCTGATCGAGCGCTTCTTCAATGGGCTCGCCCCCGAGGGCGGCGGCTTCCAGGTGCGCACCCCGAACCTGAAGCCGGAGACCAGCCTGAACGTCGATGTGGGCCTGCGCTACCGGAGCCAGCTGCTCCAGCTTGAGGCCTTTGCCTTCCGGAACGAAATCACCGACGCGATCGTGCTGCAGCCGACCGGCGACAGCACGGCGATCGGCCCCGGTCAGTACGCCCAGAACTTCAGCAACGTGAACATCGGCAAGCTGCGCTACCTCGGTCTCGAGGCCAGTGGTCGCGTCGTCGTGGGTCACGGATTCTCTACCGCCGCCAATGTGACGGTCACCGACACCAAGGATGTGCGGGACCCGAGCAACCCGGTGGCGCAGAGCTACGGCTTCCGGGTCGGGGGCGAGGCCCGTTACGATCACCCGTCCGGCCGCTTCTGGCTCGCGTATGGCGCGCGTCACAACGGAGAACAGAAGGACGTCGCCAACTCCCAGAGCCCCATCGGGACTCCACTCCCCGCCTTCACCGTCATGACCGCCCGCGCCGGAGCGCAGCTCTTTCGCGCCGGGCGCACCAGTCACAGCGTGACCGCCACGCTCGACAACGTAGGCAACAAGCTCTACAGCGAAGCCTCCAGCTCGAGTGCCCTCTTCCGTCCCTCGCCCGGTCGAAACGTGACGCTGGCATACCGGATGGACTTCTAACACCTCGAATCGTCAGCGCTCGGCGCCGTCACGCCGGGCGTGGATGATACGCTCACACACGCGCCATGAACCCGTCCCCCGTGCACTACATCCCGATCCTTACCACCTGCGTCGCGCTTGGGTTCGCCGCGGTGATCTTCGGACGATACCGGCAGCGCGGAGGCAGGCACCTGCTCTGGTGGGGTGCCGGCATGCTGACCTACGCCGCGGGAACAATTACCGAATCCGCGACGACCCTGCTCGGCTGGCACGAGCCGGTCTTCCGCGCCTGGTACATCACCGGCGCGCTCCTCGGTGGCGCACCGCTGGCACAGGGAACGGTCTATCTGCTGTTGCCGAGGCGGATCGCGGACCGGCTGTCGGTCGCGTTGCTGGGCGCGATCCTGTTCGGTTCGATCTGCGTACTGCTCTCGCCGATCGACCTGTCGCTGGTGGAGCCATTTCGATTGTCAGGCAGGGTACTGGTATGGCGGTGGGTCCGGCTCATCAGCCCGTTCATCAATCTCTATGCTCTGGCCTTTCTGATGGGCGGCGCCATCCTGTCGGCCGTTCGCTACTCCCGCCGGACCGAGACGCGGCAACGGGCCCTCGCCAACGTCTTCATAGCGATCGGCGCGCTGTTGCCGGGCATCGGTGGCGCATTCACCCGGATGGGCCATGTCGAGGTGCTCTATGTGACGGAGCTGATCGGCCTCGCCTGCATCGCCATCGGCTACCGCCTGAGCGTCGGACCTCCCATGGCACTGCCAGGCCTCAGGGATCGAAGCGCGCCAGTTCCTCAGGCGTGAGCGGTGTCGCGCTCTCCACCGTGCGGAAGACCGGCACCTCGAACTGAGTCCTGAAGTCGATTCCCTCCACCGCCGCGGAGACCAACAGGCGCCAGAGGACCTGGTTGCTGGAATCTCTCATGTCGGTCTCCCGGGCGTCCGGCGGGATCGGAATCGCAATGGGAATGGCGATTCCTCCCGCTTCGGGAGACGCCCCCGGAATGGTGCGCTCCCCTTCCCACAGCGTATCCTCGCGGGTCGAGCGATTCTTCCCCGACCCTGTCACCGTGCGGTGGACACACCTCAGCTTGACCACGAATCCCCCCGCCGGATCGAACACCGCCCTCGTCCGGACCAGCCCGGCGAGTGCCCGGCCGACCGGCGCGGGCAGGGTCGCGAGTTCGAGGACCGGCACTCCGTAGCGCCTGCGGCGGAGCAGCACGTAGATCACGCAGATCAGGAGGATGGCGCCGACACCCGGGAAGAGCAGTACGAAGAACCGCGCCATCCCGCTCTCATCACCCTGCCTGACAAAGAGGTAGGCGATCCCCCAGGAGAACAGATTCCAGAACACGGTGAACCCGAAGAAGGCCCAGGCGCTGCTCGAGTTTTCGTCCTCGAGCCGGCGGCTGGCCCAGTCCTGCCGCGCAAGCCACGGTTCCCCACCCATTACCCCACCTCCTCCCGGACGATCGGCATCCCACTCCCAGCCCACTCGGTCCACGAACCGTCGTAGAGGGCGGCGTCAGGCTGCCCCAGCCGTTCCAGGGCGTGCAGCAGCGTGCAGGCACTCGTCCCGGAGCCGCAGGTGGCGATGATCGGGCGATCCAGCCGGACTCCGGCCGCTGCCATCCGGACCCGCAGCTCAGCCTCCGACAGCGCAGTCCCGTCGGGGTGTACCAGTTCAGTGAATGGCAGGTTGAGCGCGCCAGCCATGTGACCGCTCGGCAGATTGGGACGAGGCTCGGGATCGGTTCCGCGAAACCGGCCGGCCGAGCGCATGTCGACCACCTGCGCGGTACCGAAGTCGAGTGCCGACCGCACCTCGCCTTTATCCCGGACCCGGATCGAGTCTCGCTTCGCCAGGAAGCTCGTCGGTACGGGGGCCGCGTCGCCGGCCTCAAGTCGCCTCCCCTCAGACCGCCACCGGCCGATGCCACCATCCAGCAGCGCCACCGCCCGGTGGCCGAAGAAGCGCAGCATCCACCAGACGCGCGCGGCGCTGATGTTGGTGCCCGAACCGTCGTAGACGACAACCCGGGAATCGGTCCCGACCCCCAGCCCGCCGGCGAAGCGGCCGAATTGCTCGGCCGTCGGGAGCATGTGAGGCAGCACCGCGGCGGGGTCGCTGGACGCGTCGAGATCGAAGAACACCGCGCCGGGAATGTGGCCGGCGCGATACTCCGCCCGCGGATCCCGGCCACTGCTAGGCAGATACCACGAGGCATCGAGCAGCACCAGGCCGGGCTCACTTAGGTGGGCGGCGAGCCAGCTGGTCGGGACCAGGAGGGGCAGTGAGAGCGAGGTCATGGATGGAGCGTATCTTAGCTACAGCGACAACACCATGCGAGAGGATGTTCCCATGCGCCTGACCGGAATTGCCATCACCCTGGCGTCCCTGATTGCCCTGCCCCTCTGCGCCCAGGATCGCACCGTCGTCGTGAACCGTGTGCGCCTCACCCAACAACAGATCTCGGGGTTCGAACAGCGCTGGGGCGTGCAGGTCCGGGGCGGGGCCTATTGGTACGATCGGGTCTCTGGCGCGTGGGGCATCGATGGCGGCGCTACCGCCGGCTGGATCATGCCCAACCTTGACCTCGGTGGCCCGCTCCCGGCGGACGCCTCACACGGGAATACCGGCGTGTTCATCAATGGCCGCGAGCTCAACCAGCAGGACGTGGTGGCCCTGATGCAGATCACACCGGTCTATCGGGGGCGGTGGTGGGTGGACGCGATGGGGAGTTTCGGGGCGGAGGGAGGCCCCGCGCTAGGCAACCTGTGGCAGCTTGCCAGGCAGCGCGGCATGCGGCCCGGCAAGGCGTGGTCGATGTACGCCAACGGCGGGAACAATTTCCTGGCCGGCGATGAGAATGGCTGTACCTACTTCAACAGCCGGGACAACGGCACTGGCACGAGCACAAGCTGGGCGTCTCCCGGCTGTTGATGCCAAGAGACTACGAGGACTGCTTCACGGCCTCAATGCTGATCTCGATGGTCACCTCGTCGCCCAGCATGACCCCGCCCCCTTCCACCGTGCGATTCCAGCTCACGCCATAATCGAGCCGGTTGATGGTGGTTGACGCCTCGAACCCGACCCGGTCCTTGCCCTCCCTGCCCGGCGTGATTCCGAGGTAGCTGCCCTTCAGGGTTACCGCCTTGGTCGTTCCCTTGATTGTGAGGTCGCCCAGGATGGTAAGGTCGGAGCCGGCCACCGTCACCGACCGACTCGTGAAGGTCACCTCGGGATACTTCTCCACTTCGAAGAATCGCTCCGAACGCAGGTCGTTGTCGCGTCGCTCGTTCCGGGTGTCGACGCTCTTGGCCCGGATGTCCACGGTGACCGAGCCATCACCCCAGTTGCCGGGATCACCGGTGACCGTCCCATCCCAATCGGTGAAGGTTCCCGATATCCGGTTCACGAAGTGCCGGATGCGGAAGCGCAGCTCGGAGTGGGCCTGATCGATCTGCCAGGTGGTCGCCTGGTGGGCGGCGTGGGTGACGGTGTCGGATGGGGCGCGGTCGAGGGCGGAAGGAGCGACAAGAAGAGTTGCAGCGGCGATCAGCGACAGCATGAGGGCTCCATTAGGGGGTCAGCGCAAATGACCGACTGCCAATATAACGGAGCCTTCAGGCCTCGGTTTCAGGATCAGACGCGGCCCAAGGCCCACGCCGCCGCTCGCCGGATCCCCGGGTTCGGGCTGCGCAGCAGCGCCACAATGTCCGCCGCCGCGGCGTGATCCTCCAGACTGCCGAGCGCCCAGATCGCGAGGCGCACCACGTCGGGGTCGCGATCGCCGAGTGCGGCCCGCAGCCGCGGCGCGTCGGTAGTGTCTTCCGCCACGCCCAGTCCCAGTGCCGCTGCCTCGCGCACTCGGCCGTCGTCGTCGGAGAGCGCCCGCCGCAGCATGCCGAGCAGCTCCGGCTGCTGACTGGCCCCGAGCATCGCCGCCGCCGTGCGCCGGAGACAGGCGTTGGGGCTCCGCAGCTCCGGCCCCAGCTGACGCAGCGCGGCGGCTTCGCCGACCCGGGACTGCAGCCGCTCCCGTGTCAGGCGACCTTCCGCACCTTCGTCCCGCAGGGCCGCGATCCCCTCCGCCCCGTCGGACCAGGAGAAGCCGCGCCCCACGAAGCCCGTCGCCATCGCGCAGACCATCGGGTCGCTCGCGCGGAGCGCCGTGAAGAGCCTGGCCACCGCCGTCGAATCCATGCCTCGCGGCCCGGACTCGCCACCAGGCCCGTCCCCCGTCCGCTCAGGCGCCATCCCCGACCGCGCGGCGAGCGGTGCCACCACCAGAGCGGCCGCCAGCGCCAGATGCGCCGGGCGCACGGCTACTGCTCCTCGTCGCGCTGGCCCAGCGCTTCCGCGGCGCTGCGCCGGACTACCGGGTCGCTCGACTTGAGTGCGCCGACCAGTGCCTCAAGGGCCGAACGGTCCCGGATCTCGCCCAGCGCCTGCACCGCCGCCTCGCGGACGTCCGAGTTGCTGTCACCGAGCAGCTCACGCAGCGTCGGGACTGTCTTGGCATCGTGAATCTGTCCCAGCGCCGAGGCCACATGCTGGCGAATGTCGGGATTCTTGTCGTGAGCGGCGGCGATCAGCCCGGCCGGCGCCTGGGTCAGGCGCAGATCACCAATCATGCCGATCGCCTCGGAGCGCACATCGGCGTTCGGATCCGCGATGAGGTTGACCACCGCCTGCACGATCTTTGGATCGGCCGGATGTTCGTCGTCGCTGCCGTGCCGCATGGCGAGGCTCAGCGCCGCCTGGCGGATCTCGGAGTCCTTGTCGTTCAGCGCCGCGACCACCACGTCCACCGGTACGACCGCGTCCTGATTGCCGAGCGACGAGATCGCGGCACGACGGACATCCCGGTCCGTGTCCTTGAGCGCGCCCATCAGCGGCGCGATGGTCCGCTTGTCCTCGAACTGGCCCAGGCCACTCGCGGCGCAGCTGCGCACTTCCGGATCGGCGTCATGCAACGCCTCGATGAACGCCGGTATCGCGCGCGGGTCATCCAGATTCGACAGCGACTGCACCGCGGCTCGCCGCACTTCGACGTCCCCATCTTTCAACGCCGCGATCAGCGCGGGTACCGCGATGCTGGTGGTGTCCCGCTGCCGGCTATCGCGACCCACCGCGAAGGCCTCGGCCCGAAACTCGGCGAGACGCGGAGCCAGCGCAGCCATGATCGGGGCGCGCGGCGGGCGGGGCGGCGCCATGGGAGCTACCGAAGCCACCGCCATCGACCGCTCGGCATCGATCATCGCCCGCCGCGCCTGACTCCGCGCCCTTGCGTCGGTCAGCCGCATGGAGCGCATCACCCGTCGCAGGCTGGATTCGGTCGTGTCGGTATCCGCCACCACTGCGCCGGGTGAGCGGGTCGTGTCCTGCGCCTGCGGCGTCATACCCGAGGCGGTAATTCCGGGAGCGGCAACTGCGGTGAAGCCGACCAGCACGACGGCGCCGGCCAGGAACCAGAGAGAACGTGGGGCGCTCGGCATGGTACGGGCCTCGATAAGACGGTGAATGCGGCTGACCAGCTGGGAACGGTGCTCCGCCATGCCCGCGAGCGGCACGGCATGCGGCGGGGTGTGGACCCATTCGGCCACCTTCACGAGGCAGGTGGCGAGCGAAACGCCCGAGCCGGTCCGCGTCACGGCCCAGTCATCACAGAGATATTCTGCGGCCTCCTGCAGCCGGATCCGCGCCACCCGATTGAGCGGCTGGATGAAGAAGACCCGCTCCATCACACAGCCGAACGCCAGCCATGCGGGATCGCGGCGGGCGAGATGCGCCAGCTCATGCGCCAGCATGCTGCCCTGCTGCTCGGAGCTGAGTTCGGTGAGGGCCGCACAGGGCAGGACGATCTCGTCGCGGCCCAGCGCAATCGGGCTGGCCAGACCTTGAGCAACGGTCAGGCGGATCGGTGTGCGGACTCCGCCGGCCCGACGGAGTCCGTCCAGCATCGTCAGCAGGGCGGCGTCATCGACAGGGAGCCGCGGGCCGATCCGGCGCATCGCCCGGCGGCGCTGGAGCAGATAAAGCGCCGCCATCGCAGCCGCGAGGACCGCCCAGCCGGCGATCGCCACTGCCAGGAGCCAGGTCGGGAAGCCGGACCTCGGCTGGGCAGTCGGCGTCTGCTGACTCGCGGCCGGACGCGCGGTCGCCGCCGGACTCGGTGCAGTCCCCTCTGCGGATGGACCGGCCGAGGCGGCAATGCCGGTAGACGCCGGCCGATCCTCGAGCAACCTACCGGACCAGTTGTGAACCGCCACGGGCACCGGCGGGTTCTCCGGCTGCGCCTCGGTCGGCCGATCCCATCGCAGCGACAGCGCGCCACCGAGCGGTTCGTAGGCGAGCCCGGCCTGGAGGGTCGCCGTCGCGAGTCCACCGACCAGAGCGGCTTTCCAGACGATCTCGCGGACCGCGGCTGCGCGGACCCAGCGGCGGGTGAGCAGCCAGGCCACCGCGAGGAGCAGCGAACTATGCAGCAGGTAGGTCAACAGCCAGCTGCCGAGTGTGGGGATGAGATCAGCGCGCATGGGGACCCTCCTCCTTCGCTGCGGCATGCTCCTCGAGCATTGACTTGATCCGCTCGAGATCGCCCGGACTGATCTCCCGGCCGCTCAAGAGGTGCGTCATCAGCTCGGTCACGTCACCGTCGAACAGCCGCTCCGTCAGCTCATGCACCATCGAGTGACGAACCTCGGCCTCGGTCACGAGCGGGCGGTAGATGAACTGGCGCGCTCGGGTCTCGTGAGCAACCACCCCGCGCTTCTCCAGCCGGGAGAGCAGCGTGGCAACTGTGGTAAGCGCCAGCCCGCGCTCGGTCCGCAGCGCGTCGCAGATCTCGGCGACAGTCGCCTGACCTCGTTCCCAGAGCACGCGCATGATGGCGATCTGCAGCTCGGTAAGCTGATGGGTGTCGGACATAACCGGTTCGACTTTCAGGCTGAGGACGCGCTACGGGGGCGCCGATCAACTACAGGCGTAATATTACGCTCGTAGTGGTAAAGTCAAGACGGCGGGTTCCGCCGGGCGGTTTCACCTCATCTTGCGGGGGGTGATATTCTCGACCCATGGCTACTTCTCTCGCCGCACCGGGCGCGCGGCTCGCCCGCCTCTGGGATCAGCTTTCGCCGCTGCCCGGGGGCACCTGGCTCTTCAGTCGAATCCTCGGCTGGATGGTCCCCTACACCGGCTCCATCCACGCCCACGTCCGTGTCCTCGAACCGGGATTCGCGCGGGTGGAAATCAGCGATCACCGCGCGGTGCGCAATCATCTCGCCTCGATCCACGCCATCGCCCTCGTAAACCTCGGCGAAGTCACCAGCGGTCTCGCGATGCTCGTGGGCCTGCCGCCCGGAGTCCGCGGCATCGTCACCGGCCTCTCGATCGAATACCTGAAGAAGGCGAGGGGCACCCTCTCGGCCGAAGCGCGCGTCGCCATTCCCGCGGTGGCTGCACCCGTGGATCACGATGTCGAAGCGGTCATCAGCGACGAGACCGGATCGGTGGTGGCGCGTGCGACGGTGCGGTGGCGACTGGCTCCGGCATGAACGCCGTCTCGCTCCAGACGCCGCTCACCCGGCACGCAGGCATCGAGGTCCCCGTCATCTGCGGTGCGATGTATCCCTGCAGCAATCCGGAACTGGTCGCGGCCGTATCCGAGGCGGGGGGAATCGGAATCATTCAGCCGATCTCGCTGACCTACGTGCACGGCCATGACTTTCGGGAAGGGATTCGCCTCATCAGGCGCCTGACCGCGAAGCCGATCGGCATGAATGCCCTGATCGAGCAGTCCTCCAAGTCGTACCACGAGCGGATGACCCGGTGGATCGACGTTGCACTGGAGGAGGGGGTTCGCTTCTTCGTTACCTCGCTCGGGAATCCCCGATGGGTGGTGGATCGGGTGGGCCCGATGGGTGGCGTGGTCTATCACGACGTGACCGAGCGGAAGTGGGCGGAAAAGGGACTCGCCGGCGGTGTGCAGGGGTTGATCGCGGTGAACCGCCGTGCCGGGGGCCATGCGGGTGCGAAGAGCGCCGAGGAACTCATCGCCGAGTTAGGTGGTCTTGGCGTACCGGTTGTGGCGGCGGGAGGAGTCGGCGACGCGGCGGAGTTCGTCGATGTGCTGCGCATGGGCTATGCCGGCGCGCAACTCGGCACCCGATTCATCGCGACCACTGAATGCCGCGCCAGCGAGGCGTACAAGCGCGCAATCCTCGGCGCGGAGGAGGACGATATCGTCCTCAGCGAGCGGATCACCGGGGTGCCGGTCGCGGTCATCCGGACGCCGTACATCGAGAGAATGGGCCTCAAGTCGGGACCGATCGCCCGGTGGATGCTGCGGCACCGCCGCACCAAGCATCTGATGCGTACGATCTACGCGCTGCGTTCCCTGTGGCAGCTCAAGCGGGCGTCCCTCGACGAGACCGGCGACAAGGATTACTGGCAGGCTGGTCGGAGCGTCGGCACGATTGAGACGATCGAGCCGGCCGGAGAAATCGTGCGCCGATTCAGGGAGACGGTGTCCGCCTCACGATAGCGGCGTAGGCCACCGGGTCGGTAACTCCTTCGGTGGACAGCAACAGCACCCGCGAGGACGCATCGAGCTTCAACGCGGCCCGAGCGCGGGCGGCGCCACTTCCTTCCAGCAGTTCCAGCAGGCCGGCGAGTCCCGCCGCTCCCGATTCCCCCGACGCGATCCCCTCCGCCGCGAGCCAGCGCATCGCGGTCCGGGCCTGTTCATCCTCGACCGCGACATAGGCATCGATGCCATAGAGAAGCGACGGCCAGGCCGCCGAGGATGGGGTCCCGCAGTTGAGACCGGCCATGATGGAGGCGTCGGCGCCGACCGAGAGCATCACCGGGGAACCCGCCTGGACCGACCGCAGCGCGCAGGCGGCTCCGACCGGTTCGACACCCACGAGCGCCGGCCTCAGCACTAGACCTTCTCGGCGGTAGTGGCCGACCACGGCGCTGGCCAGGGTGCCCACGCCGATCTGCACCAGGACCAGGTCGTACGCCGACTGCCGCCGCAGTGCGAGCTCATCCTCGATCTCCGCGAAGATTGTCTCGTAGCCCTCCGCCACCCAGTTGGGAATTTCCTCATAGCCGGGCCATCCGTGATCCTGAATGAGGAGTACGTCATCCCCCTCGAGGGCGGCGGCGCGGGCAACCGTCTCGTCATAAGTCCCATCGACCTCGACGACGATGGCCCCCTCGCTCTCAATCGCGCTGATCCGTGCCGCGGCGGTCCCGACGGGCACATAGATCTCCGCCGGTATGCCGAGCCAGCGCGCGACCCTCGCAACCCCTCTGCCGTGGTTACCGTCGGTCGCCGTGACCAGCCGGAGCGCAGGCAGGGTTGTCAGGCGCCGCCGGAGTTCGTCGATGGTCGCCCACGACTCTGCTGCCCGGCCCAGCCGAGCGATGATGGCTCGATAGGCAGCCCAGCCAGCGCCGAGGACCTTGTAGGCGGGGAGTCCCAGGCGGGCCGACTCGTCCTTCAGATCCACAGTGGCAACCCCGAGCCGGCGGGCCAGCGAGGGCAGCGACCGGAGCGGAGTCGGCGCATAGCCCGGGAGCTGGCGGTGCAGCGCGAGCGGCGCTAGAGAGGGCGCAGGCACTGAGAAATCGCCGCGGCGGTGCGCGTTGATCAGAAGGGCAGGCATGGAACACAAGGTACGACGCGGCAGAGACTTGGCGTACCCCTCCGCGGCGCAGCGAATCCGATTCTGGCGGGCAGAATGCCGCAAAGTATTGAGTCGCCTTACATGAGTGCCAAGCAGCTAAATGCCTGTGGAATAAGGAGATGAATCATAGGCGCGACTGTTGCTATATAATACGGCATTCCAGGGGTTTCGTGCCGTGACTCAGGTGCGGGGAGGCGGGGGCAATGTACAGGATCCGGGCGGGTTCAGGGGCCGAAGCAGTCTACAACTCCCTCGAGGAGTTCACCGTGGCCGTCCGCCGAGGCGCGGTTTCTCCGGACGACGAGATCTTTCACATGCGGGCCAATCGGTGGCTCGATGTGAAGAGCCATCCGCATTACCGGCTGGCCATCGGCGGAGCCGG
>JBDTTN010000006.1:0-17035 GCA_039930625.1 Gemmatimonadota bacterium
CTCTGGTTAGCCAGCCCGGTGCGGCCTGGCGCCAGCGCTCACACCCCGAATTGCCCGAGGTGATGATTGAAATGCTTCCACGCGAGGCGGCACCACTCCGAGTGGGACAGCCGTCCGAAAACCGGGTGGGGCGCCGTTCGTTCGGCGACGGCGAGACGCTCGAGGAGCGTCTCGAGCGAAGCCAGGTCGGCGATCCACGACCTGGGGCTGGTCGTGAGCATCTCCGGCACCGTCTGCACCTTTCCGGGCGGAGCCTGGACCGGCATATAGATGACGATCCACTTCAAGAGAGTATGCGTGCGCCAGTTCCCGCGCTGCTGCGCCGGGATCTCGCCGAGAGCCACCCGGAGCTGGTCGGCGAGATGGCACAGCAGGCGGGGAGCGCTCAACGTCCCCCAGTTCGGCCTGCTCTCCGGCGTCAGTTTGCCGACCCGAGCAAGCAGCGCGGCTCGGCTCTCGGGGGTTGCGATCGTGGGCAATGCATTCCTCCTGTCCTGGGTTCACAGCTCCTGATCAGTCGCCTCAGATGCGTCCTGGAGCACCAGAAGTGCACCCGGAGGCAGGGCACGCTGCAGCTCCTTGAGCGAAGGGGCACCCTTGAAGACGAGTCCAACCGCGGAGCCGCTCGCATCCGCCGCCGCGAGCTTCTGCACCGCGACAACCTCCAGGCACCGCGCGGGAGCGTCCCCGATCGGCAATGGCTGGGTGCGCTGGCCCGCGCGGACAGTTCCCGACCGCACGAAGCAGATGAGGACCGCGCCTCGGCCCGCGATGGTGATTCCGTTCCGCACCTCGACCTGGGCGGTCATGCGCCTGCCTCACAACTCAGCAACGGGATCAGCATCTCACGGCGTGCTGGCCGGCGGAGTGCAGTCATGGCGATCAGACCGAGAGCCGCTGATCGTAGGGCACGACCTCGCCATGCTCCAGGTGCCGCTTGAGGATGCGGAGGTACATCGCCCAGCAGAACGACGAGATCCGGTAGTGGTCGCTCTGATCCGGCCAGCCGGTATGGTAGAAGCGAACCGTGGTGGCAGCGGCGCCCTCCTCGAGGACAAATCCGATGCGGGTGCCGGCCCAATCCGGGCCCGCCACAGTCATCTCGAGCTGGAAGGCTCGGTCGGGGACGCTCTGCGTCACTCTGGCGCGCCAGTCGTACTCGGGACCGAACCAGAGCTGATATTCCGTCCCCACACGCGGTTCTCCCGCCGAACGCGCCGTCCACCACCGATCCAACCCCGATGGAGAAGTGATCTCCTCAAACACACGCGCTGCCGACGCCTGAATCGGGAAGTCGTGCAGGATTTCGGCTGTCGGCCTGGCACCGCCTGGTTGTGGTGCCTGCGAACTCTTCGGCCCTACTCCGGCAGCACCCGGACCCACGACTGTGGTCCATGGCCGCACGCGCCACCGGGTCACCAGGCCATTCAGCACATAGGGATCCTTCGCGGCGAACGCCTCCGCGGCAGCGGGAGACTCCGCCTGAAAGAGAAGTACCGCGCCGTCCACCGGGTCGGCGAACGCGCCGCCGAGCAACAATTCGCCCCGGTCAACGGCTTGCTGGCCGAGTGCAAGGTGCGCATCGCGGAATTGAGCCCGGCGCGCGACGTAGTCGTCGACGACGTCATAGATGAGGAGGTAATGCACGGCTCCATCCTCGCTGCTTGATAGTTCACTTCGGCGGGGCCGGTTCAGCCCCGGTTGACGAGTCGCGTCCCCAAGATGCAGCATCCGACGTCCGGGTCCCACGGGACGCAGGGCCTGTGTTTGGTCTTCACCTGGCGACGAGCGACAGGTTCTGCAACATCACTGCGGGCGTGGACAACTTGGCCTCACCGTTCACGACGCGACTGCGGCCGATGGTCCCCAAGGGCCAGCCAGGCGAGGGTTGCGCCCACGGGAAGAGCGATACCGATGACGTCCGCGCTGCTGAGGAAGATTGCGCCCCTCAGCCGGGCAAGCACCGGCATGTGCGCCCGCAGTGCCAGCAGGATGAGCGGAGTCCATGCCCCGGCCGCGACCCCGATGGCGACCAGGACGAGTGCCGGTTCCCGTCGCCAGCGCCTGACCAGCACGGCGACGACGGCGAATGTGAGGCAGGCCCCGCCGATCATCCACAGACCGTCGTACAAGTGGAGCACCGGGTCAATCTCGGAGACCGCCACATATCCCGCGAGACCGAGGGTGCCGGCGGCCGCGAGTCCCGCCGCGATGCGGCCGGACCGTCGTGAGGCGATTCGCAGGTCAGGGGCCACGGCCGTGCTCCATTGTGATGCCGATCGATCGAATCTGCATCCGCCTATTGGGGGAGTGCGAAGCTCAGGACCATGTCTCCCTGAGTGAAGCCGAACAGCGCGTTGCCCCCGACCGCGACCGCAACGTACTCCTTGCCACGCACCGAATAGGCGACGGGCGGCGCGTTCACACCGGCCGCGCACTGGAAACTCCAGAGCAGCGAGCCGGTTCCCGCGGAAAAGGCCGCGAATCGTCCCTTGCCCGCGCCGGAGAAGACGAGGCCTCCTGCGGTGGCGAGGACTCCCCCGATCAGCGGCTCATCGATCCGGACCTGCCATTCGACCCGGCCGCGGGCGGCGAGGTTGAGCGCGGTCAGGGTGCCCCACTTCTCCTCGGTATTCTGGGTGCTGGCGTACTGGAGTGTCGTGCCATCGGGGCGCTGAACTTCATGCGCGATGTAGACGGTCGGCAGGTGCAGCGCGCCCACGTAGAAGAGCCCCCGTTTCGCGTCGTAGGCCGAGGGCGACCAGTTCGCGCCGCCGGCGATACCGGGGGCGATCACCACGCCCGCGCCGGGCTGCGGAGGGGTGAAGAGATTGCGCTGGGGGACGAACGGTTCCGACTTGAAGAGCAGCCGCCCGTCGCGCCGGTCGTGCACGAAGACCCACCCGGTCTTGCTGGCCTGCGCCACCGAGGGGATGCGCCGGCCATCGCGGACCACGTCGAGGAGCACCGGCGAGCTGGCGACATCGTAGCCCCAGCGGTCGTGGGGCGTCTGCTGGTAGTGCCACACCATCTTCCCGGTGCGCAGATCGAGGGCCACGAGCGAGGCGGTGTAGAGGTTGTCGCCGGGGCGGGATGCATCCGCCATCTGCGGGGAGGGATTGCCGGTGCCGAAGATGAGCAGATGCCGGCTGCCATCGACGACCGGTGTCGCGTAGATCGAGCCGCCGCCGTAGCGCCATGCGTCACGGTGTGCGGCCGCCTCCGACCGCTCCTGCGCCGTGTCCCGCTGCAGCGGCACACCGTCGAGGGCCGAACTCCGGAAATCTCCCTCCCAGCCGGGACCGGTGACGTCGAATCGCCAGAGCGGGCGTCCGGTCTTCGCATCGAACGCGGCCATCAGCCCGGGACGCCCGTACTGCCCCGCAACGCCGACGACGGCGAGACCCTGGTCGGGGTGCAGCCCGTAGCCCACGCCGGCAATGCCGACGAAGACCTTGCCGTCATAGACCAGCGGCGCGGCGCCGATGCCGACGCCGGTCGAACCGGTGGCGCCGACCCGAGAGAGCGGGTCATCCTGCCTGAGCTGACTCGTGGCTTCCGTGGTCCCCCGGTACTCGGCCACCGTCACGTCCCATAATTTCGTTCCGTTCCTCGCATCCAGCGCAATCAGCCGTCCGTCCACGGTGCCTACATACACGCGGCCCCCGGCGACCGCGACTCCGCGGTTGGCCGGCCCGCAGCAGAGTCTGGTGCTCCGGGCCTCATGAGTGTAGCGCCAGCGCTCATGTCCGTCGCGGGCGTCGAGTGCCACGACGCTGCTGAACGGCAGCGAGAGGTACATCACCGTGTCGATGACGATCGGCGTGGCCTGGAACGTGGCTGTCACGCCGCTGTGGTAGGTCCACGAGAGCGCCAGACGGCCCACGTTGACGCTGTCGATACTGGCGAGAGGCGAGAATCGCTGGCCCCCGAGGTCGTGGCCGTGGAGCGGCCAGCCATCGGAAGACTGCGCGGCCAGGAGCGATGCGTGCGCGGCGATCAGTGCGCCCAAAGCGCCGCGCCGCAGGGCCCGGAGCCCCGGTGTGCCCGGCAGGCGGACCGCACGCCGCTGGTCGCCTGGATGTGAGGCCATCGGCATTCAGAGCCGCTCCCACTCGGTGACCGTGCGGGCATCGGCCACATCTCCCGTATGCCTGATTCCCTTCGGCTCGATGAGGAGGAGGTGCACCTCCTCATCTGCGACAGGCCGATGGTCCACTCCTCTGGGAATCACGACGAACTCGCCGGGCTCCAGCGTCAGCGTGCCATCGCGCAGCTGCATCGTCAGGCGGCCGTGCAGGATCAGGAAGAGCTCATCCTCCTCGGCATGATTGTGCCAGACGAATTCGCCCTGGATCTTTGCGACCTTCACGTGACTGTCGTTCAGATCGGCGAGGATCTTCGGGCTCCAGTGGTCGCTGAAGCGCGCCAGCTTCTCGCGCAGATTGACCTTGGTGATCATGACCGGATTGTGCTCGGGAGAAAGGGTGAAGGCGCCAGTTGAGCCGCGGTCACTCCGCCAGCCGGATGTAGAGATCGTGTTCCGTCTCCTGCCCCCTGGCGGCATAGCCCATGTCCAGCTTGAACTGATCGACCACGAGCCCCTGTGCCGCCGCCCACTCGTACATGGTGCCGAACGACAGGGCAATCCCCGCCAGCGATCCCGTGTGCCAGTGATGCAGGTAGCGCTGCGCCGGTATCCGCAGCAGGCGCATCCCCTGCGGCGGAACGGCGGTTTCGTCGACTTCGGTCGCGATGAGCTGTACACAGATTCCATCCCGCTGCTCGATCGAGATGTCCATGTTCATCGCCGAAAGCAGCCCGGAGATCTCGTGGCGACGAAGGAAGAAGGCTTCCCAGGCATTCGGCATGACCGTCCACAGCGCTTCCCAGGGCGCGGTGACCTCCAGCCCGATGACGCGGAGCTCCGGCTTTTCCACGATCTGCATGGTGCCCCCCTGAGAAGGAGGTGCTGTCAGCGGCACTGCCCGGCTGGCCGGCTCACTTCGAAGTCTCCAGCTGCGCGATCAGCGCCCGGGCAACAATCAGGAGCTCGGCATGCTCCGGGAAGCGGGCTGCCGAAGGACGTGCGCCGAGATCCTGCTGAATGGCACGAAGGCCCGCGACCGCCCGACGGAGTCTCAGCCGCGCAACCTGCGTCGGCGCAGTCACCCCGCTCCCGGCGGAGAGTACCGCCCACATGCTGGTGCGAAGGTTGTCCACCGAGTCCTTCAGGTGTTCCAGGCCGGAAGGAGCTGCCGGGGCACGGGCGAGCCGCGCATCGACTTCCGAGAGCAGTGCGGCGAGGGCGGTCAACTGCTGCGCGAGCGGTTCCTCAGCCATGCTGGTGGTTCATCCGCTGAGTGGGAGCCCGATCGGGCGATGGCAAGGTATCGTGGGCACGGCAGAAGGATAACTCGGGCCGGCCTCCCGGAACGACCACGCGCGACTTCCGCTCCGGCATTGGCGACGACGTCAGAGCGCCTTCGCCATCAGCCGCAACTCATCACCCGGCTCGGAGAGCCTGACCAGTCGCTCAAATACGAACCCCAGACGTGCCAGCAGCCGGATCGAGTCGTGATTGTCGATATTCGTCACCGCCACGATGCGGGAGAGCCCAAAGTCGGAGCGGCCGTGCTCGATGACCGCGAAGGCCGATTCAAAGGCGAACCCCTGTCTCCAGCAGGAGGGCAGGAAGGCGAATCCGATATCCACGTCAGGCAGCGAGTCACGTTTGAGGAGCCCGCACATGCCGATCGGCACCCCGTCCGCCTTCCGGATCGTCAGGTACAGCCCGAAGCCCATCCGCTGGTAGCTGTCGATCGGCCCGCTCAGGAGGTAGCCGTGCGCCTCCTCGATCGTCCTGACGCCCTTGTCGCCGATGTTGCGGAGAAAGGAAGGTTCGTTCAGCAGGCCAACGATGAATTCAGCATCGCTGAGGCGGAACCGCCGGAGGATGAGTCGCTCCGTCTGCAGAACGAAGGCCGGATCATGATCGGCCTCGGTGAGTTGTGCAGGATGCATCGTGTCCCTGCTCAGGGCGAACCCGGCGCGGCCTGGCGGGCCGGGCCAGTCGCGTACCATAGCACTGCCACATAGTGGCAGGCGCTCCCGCTCAGTACGAAGAGGTGCCAGATGGTATGCCGGTAGGGCCGCCAGTCCTGCACATAGAAGACGACTCCCGCCGTGTAGCATAGGCCTCCGACCACCAGCCACGCGAGACCCGCTGCCGGGAGGGCCGCGGCGAGCGGGCGGATCGCGATCACGATGAGCCATCCCATGCCGAGGTACATCAGGG
This sequence comes from Gemmatimonadota bacterium, assembly GCA_039930625.1. Classification (GTDB taxonomy): domain Bacteria; phylum Gemmatimonadota; class Gemmatimonadetes; order Gemmatimonadales; family GWC2-71-9; genus JADJOM01. The sequence continues at coordinate 6,299 of JBDTTN010000006.1, forward strand.
TGGAGAGCCGCGGGAAGCGATGTCCGAGATAGATCTTCGAGAGGACGCCGAGACCGGCCAGCGTCCAGATCATGCCGAAGAGAATCCAGCCCCAAGCTCCGCGAAGCACCCCGAGGGCGAACGGAGTGTAGGTGCCGGCGATCAACAGGTAGATCGCGATATGGTCGAGCAGCCGCAGGGTATGCTTGGCGGGACAGACCGGCAGCGCGTGGTAGACGGTCGACGCCGCGTAGAGGAGGACCAGGGTGATGGCGAACACGAGACAGCCGATGAGCTGCATGAGGTCGCCGCCCCTGGCGGCGACAAGGAGGAGCAGCGGAAATCCCAGCAGGCTGGCACCGAGTCCCGAGCCATGGGTCAGTGCATTGGCCAGCTCTTCCTGACGGGATTGGGGGCGGCGGATCGTCATGAGCGAAAGGTAACAGGCCGGCGCCGCGCGCCGGCTCAACGGGGCCCGAGTTCGTACTTCGCCACCAGCCGCGCAATCGTGTTGAGATTCCGAAAGGTTGCCGGAGCCCCGAGCGCCCGCTCCATCGCGGCCATCGATACAGTCGATTCGTCCTGGTGAGGCATTCCGAGCCAATAGACTTCGCTGCCGTTGACGTGAAACCTGTTCACCTTGTCGTTCAGGGCCAGCAGCTCCCTCGCTGCCGCGGCCGTCGGCGGCTCGGCCATCAGGCCCACATACACTCCGTGCGCGGCCTGCATCTCGGCCGCGGGGAAGGGGCGGTGACAATGGATTGACGCCACTTGCTCCTCGGTGCGGATGAAAGTCGAGACCGCATACCCCAGCACCCGCTTCAGCCCGCCCTCGATTTTCGTTCGCAGGGCGGGTATGGCCCTGGTGCGAGAGGAGAAGATGATGTTGCCGCTCGCGATGAAGCTTTCGACTGCACTGAATCCCAGATCGGTGAAGTGCCCCCGCAGCTGTTCCATCGTGACGTTGCGGCCGCCGACGTTGATGGCGCGCAGGAATGCAAAGTATCGGGGCATTGGCCCTCGTTCAGAAAAGGTCGGCCAGCGCCGCTCCCATCCGCACCACCGGAACCCTGGTGGAGTCCGGCAGGGTGTCCTCGAATCGCTCCAGCTCCTTGAACCCGAAGCGCCGATAGAGGGGCTCGCCCGGGAGCGTCGCCACCAGTTCGAAATGCGCGAAGCCGGCCGCGCCCGCGCCGGCAATGCAGGCGCGCATCAGCATCGAGCCGATCCCCTGACGAGCGTAGTCGGGATGCACGAAGAATGCGCGGATGCGCGCCGCGTCGATCGCCGGGTCGAGCAACGGGTCGGCCCCCGCCTTCTTCTTGTCGCCGCCATACAGTGTCTGCCGGCGGCTCCAGCCACCGCACCCGATCAGCGACCCATCGGCCTCGACCACGAAGTACGTCCGGTCTTCCACCAGTTGACTGTCCACTCCGAAGATGTAACGGACAGCCGCGTCGATCTGTCGCTCGGTGTAGAAGCCCTTGCTAAGCACCCGCGCGGCCAGCGGAATGAGCGCGTCGAGCACAGGAATGTCTGTCGCGGTAGCAAGACGAAGGTGCATAGTATCGTGGGCCGGGCTCGTCCCGAAGCGAACTGGGCGCCATCGTGGTGTGTCAGCCGGGCTGCGTCGCACGGCGGGACGAGCCGCCGAACACCCAGGCGAAGAGGGGTGCCGAAAGAGCCAACCAGAGCCAGTCGATGGCGGGCCAGGAGAACAGAGAGCCGTGCCTGATGGAAATCAATGTGACCATCGCGGCACAGGCCGCAAGCACCCGAAGGAACCAGTGTCCGAGCCGAGAGCGGCGCAAGGGCCAGAGCGCCCCGAGCAGCGCACCCACAAACAGGTACATAACCACGTAACAGCCGTGGAGGCGCAGGAGCGGCAGTGCAGGTACCGCCCGGCCAAGTGCCGCACGTACCCCGGCCCAGGTCAGCACAATCACCAGCGCCACGACTCCCGCGAGCAGTCCGAAATAAGCACCGACTTGGGCCCTGTCACGGACCTGATTCCACTCCCACCCCGGTGCGGGCCGGCCTGACGAGGCCTCGCTCCTCATTTGGTCAGGTCGAGTAAGGCCGTGGCACCGCACTCAGCTGGGCGCAAGGACCCGCCGCACCACCCACTCCAGTCCGTAGCCGAGGAGGTACACAAGCACCGCAGTGACGAGGAGGTGAAGGATGATCTGTGCATAGCCCAGCACGCCGAGTTCAGCGTAACTGACTTTCGGAACACCGAACCAGCTCAGCAGGTTTCCGATGGTGGCTTGTGAGGGTGCCGTCACCAGGAACGTGCCCATGCCTCGAAGATTGATCCAGCCACCGCCGGTGTGTCGGATCTCGTCCTGGGCAACGTAACCGGCGATGATGAGATAGATGAAGGCAAGAACGCCACCCGTGAGCGAACGACACCAATTCACGGCGCTCTCCTGCATGGAAGTGGGAAGTCAGCGGAGCCCGGGGACCAGCGCGACGAGGGCACCATGGAGTGCTGCCAATCCCTGGTAGTGGATAGCCTGCAGACCGGCGGAAATCGCGCCCTCGACATTGCGCACGTCGTCATCGATAAAGAGGGCCGAGCCCGGTTCGACACCATGGTGCTGCACCAGGCGGTGGTACACCAGGGGGTCTGGCTTGCGCGCGTTGAAGCTGCTCGATGTGTGGCAGGCTTCGCCAAATACCTCACAGACCTCCGGTGCCAGCTCGGGCAGCGCCTCTCCAAGCAGGGCGCCATTGTTGGTGAGGATAGCCAGGTTGACATGATCCCGCAGCCGGCGCACGAACTCCAGGACGTCTGGCCGCACACTCATCGCCGCCCGGCGGCCGGCGATCCATTGCTCCCTGCTGAGTTCGTATCCCAACCGATTGTTGAATGCCTTCAGGTATTCGGTGCCGGTCTGGTACGCGCCGGCCTCCGCCTCGCGTTCGAACGCCGAGCCCCAGATTGCATCGTGGATTGTTTCCGGCGCCATCCCGGTGAGCTGCGCGAGATAGCACAGGCGCCGCTCGGGGTGGAACTCAAGCAGGACGCCATCCAGGTCGAAGCCGATCATCCTGAGTGCGCCAGGTGCCACACCGATGATCGGGGCAATCATTCCGGGTGCGGCTCGGCGAGGCAGCAGGGAAGGGCACGCTCTATGTTGGTCACCGGGCACCGATTGCCGAGGAAGGGTGCAGATCTTCTGGCCGGGGCAGGGACCCGGTCACCGAATCGCCGAGAGCGTACACCTCGAGTCCTGAGAGCCGGTCGGCGCGGGCCCACAGGATCACACCGACCAGAGTACCATCCGGTGCCCGACCCTCCGCTTCGGCCACGATTGAAGCGGTGGCGCTCAGGCCCTCGACGAGGAAATCGACACTGGGACAACCACAGTCGCATTGGCTCGCGACCAGCAGTCCCGCGACCTGCGTCGCAAGTGCGTCCGCGCCTGCGCGCTGGCCCGCTCGTGCGAGGAGCCAGCGAACCAGATCCGCCTCCGCCGGTGCGATCGGTCGTGGATTCATGCCCAGGGTGTCAGAAGGGGGCCACTGCGGCATTCGCCGTGCGGCTCGATAGATAGTGATGCCAGAGGATGCGTGCGGCCACCGATCGCCAGGGGCTCCACTGTTCCGCAAGCCGCGTGAGGCGGGCCGCGTCCGGCCGGGAGCGCATCCCCTTGATGCTGGCCACTACGCTGGCCAGTGCCAGGTCGCCATGGGGCCAGACATCGGGTCGGCGGAGGGCCATGAGATAGTAGATGTCCGCGGTCCAGGGCCCGATGCCCCGGATCCCGAGCAGAATCTGACGACCGACGTGGTCCGGTGCCCGGGTGATGCTGGGCAGGTCGAGTTCGCCGGCCCCGAGCCGCGCCGCGAGTTCGTGGCAGTACCCGGCCTTCTGCCCGGTGAGGCCGAGTCCGCGCAGCCCGGAGATGCCAAGCTGCTCGATCGACGCGGGCGAAATCTGGCCTACTCTGCGCATCAGACGCAGGTACATCGTGCGCGCCGCCGCGAGTGAAACCTGCTGTTCGAGGATGATCCGCACCAGCGTCTGGAACCCGGGACGGCGGCCCCACAGCGGCGGCGCGCCGAACCGGCGGACGATGGCCGCCAGATCGGGATCTCGGCGGCAGAGGACGTCCGTTCCGATTCCGAGTGCGGCATTCGTGAGCTGCCGACCAACCCACGGGACCTCGACCCCGTCGGCCGCGCCCACACGGCGATTCGAGAGGTTGTCAGGCATCCTTGCGCGGCGCTCCCGCGACCAGCGCCTCGAGGTGGACGGCGGTCACCCCAGCCACGTCGAGGAGGTCGCTCGCGAATGACGGCCGCGCCATGGCGCTCTCAAACTGCGTTTCAGGGCGATGGACGCCGAGGAGCAGGTGCAGGGGGGCAATCGCCCCTTCAGGCAGCGCAGCGGCGGAACGCATCGCTCCCGCGATCGCCTCCATCGCCCCTGTCGAATAGGTAATGTCCTCGGCGGAAACCGGGGCGGCTGCCTCCGCGGCACCGAGCGACCGGCAGAGTTGCGCGAACCGCTCGGGAACGGGGAAGAGCAGGTCGAACGTCGATTGCCCGATCGTCTTGGTGACGCCCAGCACGAGGTGCCCGGCATCGACCACTCTGGTGCCGAGATACAGCGCCTCGAATCTTGCCTGCACGATGCCGACCCGGCAGTCATCGGTGAAGTTGTACTCGTGGGCAGCGGCCATCTGCGGCGGTTCTCAAGTCGGGAGGATCGGGCTGTGGGCCGGAGAGCGTGTCGCCCTTCGCGGGTACTACTCCGCCGGCGTGGTCGCGTCCGCCGATCCGCTCCCGACCCGCTCCGCGACAAAACGACCGTTGAAAGTCGCCGCCACGCCAGCCTGATCGGCGACCTCGACGTGCAGTCCCAATCTGCCTCGGCCCGACCGATTGTACGATGCCAGGAATTGGGAGATCGACGACGGAGTCGGCGCCACGCAGCTGGCGGTGAAGTCGGAAGTCACCGGCCGGGTATACCGGATCGTGCTGTCCTGCACGACGACCTGCGCCGCCTCCCGCCGAAGCTCGAGGAATGCCCAGAACCAGGACCACGCCGCAAGGGTCGCGACGGCATTCAGGCTGCCGGCGAAGGCGGTGCCCTTGTGATTCCGATTCCCGGTGAGCGGAGCCGCGAGGACCACGAGTCCAGGTTCGAGTTGGACCACCCGCACCCCCAGATGCAGGGTGATCGGGAGCTCGGCGTTGAGCGTCCGCTGGAGAAGTTCGATCATGAGAAACGGGTGGTGGCCAATGTGGCAACGGCCCGCAGGAATGCGGACCGCCGAATGCATGCTACTGCGGCTTGACCCTCCTGTCAGGCCCGCGGCCGGGACGCCGCTGAGCCGCGGGGCTTAGTGAGGAGTCTCGCCGCGCGGCAGATCTGCGGCCGGCCGGCCGAACGTGCGTTGGCGATTTTCCAGCAACGAGACGGTGAAGCGCTGGGTGGTCTTGAGCTGGCGTACCATGGCCATGGTCTCATCGAGCGCCGTTTCCAGTCGCTCCAGTCGTGCCTCCAAGGCAGCGGCCGAGGACGTCCCTCGGTTCCGACGCCCATCGAGGTGCCGGGCGAGCAGTAACGCCACCACCCCCGTGCATCCGACACCAGCCGCGAAGACCAGCAGATCATAGAGAATCGGCTCGGACAGCATGTGGGAGCTCCAGCCTGGGGGAACGATCGGGAGGGACGCCGGCCCATACGGCGCGTCCGGGAAGATCGTTTCGGCCCGCGTTCTCAGAGGCCGAGCTCCACGTGCACCACGCCGTCCCGCACCGCCTCGGTGATCGGTAGCTCGCTGTGGGCGAAGACCTCCAGCATCTGCCGATTGTCCGGCATCACCTCCGCCACCAAGCAGCGGTAGTCGAGTCCCCGCGCGATGCAGGCGAGATGCGCCAGCAGGTGCGTTGCGACCCCTCGCCCCTGGAACTCGTCTCCCACGGTGAAGGCCACCTCCGCCCGGTCCCGCGGCTCGGCATCCGTCTCGCGCACGAATCTGCCGACGCCGATCACTCGCGCGACGCCGTCGATTTCGACTTCCATCACCAGCGCGACGTGGCTGGTGAAGTCAACTTCGGTGAGGTAACGGAGGTCCGCGTCGGTAAGCTCCCGCTTGCTCTGGAAGAACCGGTGGTAGATGGTCTGGGCCGAGAGTTGCTCGAAGCCCCAGCGCAGGCTCTGCTTGTCATCCGGCCGGATGGCCCGGATTGTGGCCGGCGTTCCGTCCCGCAGCGCCACATCGGCTCGATAGTCTCGCGGGTCCATGGCCCGGTAATCTAGGCCCCTGCACCTGCCATGACATCCGGGTCCGCGGTGTGATCAGGGCACCTGCGGCAGAAGGAGTCGGCGTGATGCCGGCGCCGACCCCTTCACTCCCTCGGGCTGCGCGGGCCGAACGTCAGTTGTCCGGCACCACCATAGCGGTGATGCCACCGCTCGATGAACTGTCGAGCACAATCACCGTGACCAGCTTGCCGGCACCGATGGGGAGCGTGCCTGACGCATAGAGCGTGTCGGTCAGGTTCTCATGGCTCACGGTAATATGCCAGCTCCCCGGATCGCTTTGGATGTAGGGCGATACTGCCCGGTACGGGAACGGGAACTGGACCCGGACAAGGGTGTCGTAGTCGGGCTGCCTGCGCCAGATATCGATCGCCGGCGCGAGCGCGGCGGAGTGGATCACGCGGAGCTTGCTCTTTCCCGCGACCGGCGCTGCTCCCGTGTCCGGCAGCACGGAGGGCACCGCGATTCCCGCGGAGTCCTGTGCGACGAGGAGATATTGCTTCCCGGCCTCGAACAGCTGACTCTGCGTCGAGCCGGTTGCGGTGCCACCGGTGGTCTCAATCAGGAGGGATTGGGTTCCAACCGGCACCTTGAGGACGCTGGAGAGTGATCCCGGCAGGATTGGCGCGGACCATGTTGTGCCCACCCGCACCCGAAGGGACGTTGCGCTCCACACCGTCTGCGCAATCCGCAGATCGGCCGTCTGCCCACCGCCCGACGGGCCGGACGAATAGTTGCTGCAGCCCAGGAACCCGCCGAAGCCGATCACCACTGTCAGGGACTTCCAGGCTCGAGTCATCATCCTCGGCCTCCGGGTGAGAGATGTCACAGACTGCAACTGGTGCATATTCTGATGCGACCGAAGGATAGCACCGCGCATCACTGGACACCGAACCGCACCGTTTCCCCTGTCCGCGCGGAGCACACCAATGCGGTCCCCAGTCATGCTGTTTCCCGTGATGCTCACGCTGTTGCGAGGCGATGCCGGTTCACCCCGCGCCCTGGCGCGCGATACAGAACTTGCCTTCATGGAAGCATTCGCCCCCCAGCCGGCCGACACGGGAGACAGCCTCCTCACCTGGGGGCGGTATCGCAGCCTGCTGCTCACGACGTCTGGCGACTCGAACCGATTGCCCCGAACCGAGTGCCCGATGCCGGTGGTCCGCCCCGATCCCGGTGTCAGCGTGCTTGTGCCAACCAATGAGCGTCACCCAGCACGCGATTCAGCAGTCTTCTTCAGCGGTCCGCATACCAATGTTTCGAGGATGCCGGTGGTCCGCTCCGGATGCTGGAATCCGCTCGATCAGCCTGAGCGCAAGGCCGATTCGGTCTGGATCGACGGAATACCCTCGCCGCACCGCTGAGCGCCCCCGCCTCCGTCCGGCCGATGCGCGCAAGCGACGAGGGATCTCCTGGGAACCGGCTCCTGCCGGAACTTCGGAGATCCCTCGCATATTTTCGGTTCCCGTTTCCCGCTTCCCGCTTCTTTCCCTCTAGACCGTCGCCCTCGTCCGATCCATCGTGCCGCGTTCCGCCAGCGAAGATTGAGCCGCTGCCAGGCGCGCGATAGGAACCCGGAATGGAGAGCAGCTCACGTAGTTCATCCCCAGCGCATCGCAGAAGGCGACCGACTTCGGTTCCCCGCCATGTTCGCCGCAGATCCCCAGCTTGAGGTCCTGCCGAGTCTTGCGGCCGAGCTGGCAGGCCATCTCGATCAGCTTGCCGACGCCGTTGACATCAAGCACCTGAAATGGATCGTCCTCGAAGATGCCGTGCTCGAGATAGTACGGAAGGAACCGCCCGGCATCGTCGCGGGAGAGCCCCATTGTGGTCTGGGTCAGGTCGTTGGTGCCAAAGGAGAAGAACTGTGCCTCCCGGGCGATCTCGTCGGCGGTGAGTGCCGCGCGCGGCAGTTCGATCATCGTTCCGAGCAGATAGGGCACGGTAATCTGCTTCTCGCGGAAGACTTCCTCCGCCACCTGGCGGACGATCAGCGCCTGCTTGCGAAACTCCACCACATTGGCCACCAGCGGAATCATGACCTCCGGCTGGACCCGGCCTTTCCGCATCGCGACGGCGCAAGCGGCCTCGAAGATTGCCCTCGCCTGCATGGCGGTAATCTCCGGATAGATGATGCCCAGGCGGCAACCGCGGAGACCAAGCATGGGGTTGGCTTCCTCCATGCCGTCGATGATGCGCTGAATCTCCTCGGTCGGTTTGCCGAGCGCCTTGGCCAGGTGCTCGATCTCGCCCTTCTCCTTCGGCAGGAATTCGTGCAGCGGCGGATCGAGCAGCCGGATGGTGACCGGGAAACCCTCCATGGCGCGGAAGATCGCCTCGAAGTCGCCCCGCTGCATGGGAAGCAGCTTGGCGAGCGCTTTCTTGCGCCCTTCGACGTCCTGCGCGAGGATCATCTCCCGCATGGCGGTGAGCCGGTCGCCCTCGAAGAACATGTGCTCCGTGCGGCAGAGCCCGATGCCTTCGGCGCCGAAGTCCCGTCCGCGATGCGCATCGGCCGGCGTGTCGGCATTCACCCGCACCCGGAGGTGCCGCACCTTGTCGGACCACTCCATCAGCCGGTTGAAGTTGCCTGACAGCTCCGGCGGCTTGAGCGTCGCCTGACCGGCATACACCCGTCCGGTGCCGCCGTCGATGGTGATCCACTCCCCCTGCTTGATGCTGCGCCCGTTCACGGAGAATTCGCGGGTGGTCTCGTTCACGACCAGCGACTGCGCGCTCGAGACGCAGGGCTTGCCCAGTCCGCGTGCCACCACCGCCGCGTGACTGGTCATGCCGCCGCGCGCGGTGAGAATCCCCTTGGCGGCCACCATGCCGTGGAAATCCTCTGGACTCGTTTCCCGCCGCACCAGGATGATCGCCTCGTTGCGGCGCGCCATCTGCTCCGCGAGGTCGGCGTCGAATACCGCCGCGCCTGACGCCGCCCCCGGCGAGGCCGGCAGGCCGGTGGTGAGGAGATCGACCTTGCTGTCCTGATCGATGGTGGGGTGCAGCAGCTGATCCAGGTCGTTGGGGGGAATCCGCGCGACCGCCTCGTCCCGGTCGATCAGGCCTTCATCCACCATCTCGCAGGCGATGCGCACCGCGGCCTGTCCTGAGCGCTGCCCGCGCCGCGTCTGCAGCATGTAGAGCTTGCCGCGCTCGATGGTGAACTCCATGTCCTGCAGGTCTCGAAAGTGCCGTTCCAGGACCCGCGCGATGCGGTCCAGCTCCGCGTATGCCGCCGGCATCTGGTCCCGGAGGCTGAGGATGTCTTCGACGTGCCGGGTTCCGGACACGACATCCTCGCCCTGCGCATTGATCAGGTACTCGCCGTAGAGCTTGCGCTCGCCGGTGGAGGGGTCGCGGGTGAAGGCGACGCCGGTGCCCGAGTCGTCCCCCAGGTTGCCGAAGACCATCGTGACGATGTTGACCGCAGTGCCCATCGAGTCCGGAATGTCGTGCAGCTTCCGGTAGTCGATCGCGCGGCGGGTGTTCCAGCTCTCGAAGACGGCGGCGATCGCGCCCCAGAGCTGTTCCATCGGTTCGCTGGGGAAGGCACGGCCGGAGGCCTTTTCGATATGCGCCTTGAAGTCGGCGACGAGCGCCTTCATCTGGTCGGCCGGCAGGTCGATGTCGCGCTCGACCTTGGCGGCATGCTTCCGGGCCTCGAGCAGCGCCTCGAATGGCGCCTTCGGCAGGTCGAAGACGACCACGCCGTACATCTGCACGAAGCGGCGGTAGGAATCGTAGGCGAACTGCGCATTGCCGCTCTCGGCCGTCAGCCCTTCGACGGTGACGTCGTTGAGCCCCAGATTGAGAATCGTCTCCATCATGCCAGGCATCGAGACCGCAGCGCCGGAACGCACCGACACCAGCAGCGGTCGGGCTTTCCCGCCGAAGTGCCGGTTGGTTGCGGCCTCGAGCCGCTGCAGACTGGTCTCGACCTGCGAGCGGAGCCAGGGCGGAAACTGCTGGGTCTCCATGTAGGTGATGCACAGATTGGCCGCGATCGTGAACCCAGGAGGCACAGGAATCCCCAGGTTGGTCATCTCGGCGAGACCCGCGCCCTTGCCACCAAGGGTGTCCTTCATGGTGGCCGTGCCGTCGGCGCGGCCCTGGCCGAAGAAGTAGACCGAAGGCTGCGAGTAGGCTCCGCTCATGAGATCGTGGCCAGGGGAGGGGAAACGTGACGCAGCGTCACGAGGTCGTTGGAGATGTCGGTCGGGTACTGACCCGAGAAGCAGGCATGGCAGAACTGGCTGCGCGCACCCGCGGCCTTGAGCATCCCGTCGAGCGAGAGATAGCCGAGGCTGTCGACGCCCAGGTACTGGCGAATCTCTTCGATGGAATGGGTGGCGCCGATGAGTTCCTCCTTGGTCGGCGTATCGATTCCATAGTGACAGGGGCCGGTGATCGGCGGGCTGGCGATCCGCATATGGACTTCGCGCGCGCCGGCGGCGCGGATCATCTGCACCAGG
>JBDTTN010000007.1:0-15019 GCA_039930625.1 Gemmatimonadota bacterium
GCCGTACCAGCCGAATGTCCCAGATGTACGCGTCACTCTCGGTCGTGATCTGCCAGCGTTCGTCGTCAGGACCCTGCGCATGGAGCGGCGTGATGGCCGTCCCGAACAGCAGGGACAGCAGCACCATGGGAGTGGCAGTGCGCATCCGGGGGCTCCAGTGCAGGTGTGGCCTTGAGTTTCGCCTGAGAGAGCCCCACGTTTGGGGCCGTCCGGGGGCGTAGCTCAACGGGTAGAGCAAGAGACTTTTAATCTCTAGGTAGTGGGTTCGAGTCCCACCGCCCTCATGAGGTCTCCCCAATCTACAGGGGAACATCCAAACGTGAAGCCGGGCGCCTGCTCAGTGAGAGCGGGCGCCCGGCTTCACGTTCAGGCTTCAGGCGATCAGGGCTGGCCAATCACCTTCGTCGGCACCGCGATGTTCGGCGGACTCGGGCTGAAGATGCCGATCCCCATCTGTCCCTCGGCGTTGCGGCCCCAGCAGTACGCCAGCTTGCTTGTGGTGACGATGCAAGCGTGACGCGAGCCAGTCGAGATCCGGCTTGCCGTGGGTGCGGAGATCGCCGTCGGTACGACATAGGTGGCAACGCTCACCGTGTCACCGTTGCCGATCTGGTAGCCGAGATTGCCGCCCCAGCATTTGCCGGAGGGGCCGGTGCCACCGCCCGCCAGGATCGCGCAGGTGCTCTGTGCGCCGGCGTCGACAGCCGAGTAGACCTGCCCGCCGAATATCTGGGTTGGCGCGACGCGGAAGGTGTCGGCCGCGGCTACACCCAATTGTCCGTCGGTATTCAGGCCCCAGCAGAAGATGTTGCCCGTGGTGGCGATGCCGCAGGTATGCCCGCCACCCGCGGCGATCGACGCAAAGCTCAATCCGCCGGTCACTGCGACTGGCACGTTCTGAGGCGAAGTGGTCCCATCGCCGAGCTGATGGTCAGCGTTCAACCCCCAGCAATATGCCGCACCGCCAGTTGCAACACCGCAGGTGTGGAAGGTCCCCGCGCTGATGCTGGTGAAGGTGAGGCCTCCGGAAACCGCGGCCGGAGCGCTGGATGGTGAATTGGATGCGTTGCCGAGCTGTCCGCTTGCGTTCGCGCCCCAGCAGTAGGCCAGTCCGGTTGTGGTGAGGGCACAGCTGTGATCGCGCCCTGCCGTGATCGATGTGGTATCGAAGATGAGCGCACCGGTGACCGGCGTCGGGATGAGCGCTTGATTGTTGTTGCCGGTGCCGAGCTGGCCGGAGCCGTTGGCGCCCCAGCAGTAGGCGGCACCCTGGTCGTTGATGCCGCAGGTGTGGGTTACCCCGGTCGCAATCGAGGTGAAGGCGATATTGCCGATGACCGCCTGAGGCCCATTCCAGGTCACGTTGCTGCCGATGCCCCCCTGGCCGAAGCCATTGAAGCCCCAGCAGTACGCCACCTTCAGCACCGTGATGCCGCAGGTGTGCCCTGGCGTATCACTCGTTTGGCCGTTCGAGGTCGAGATCTCCCGCCAGCGGAACACCACACTGAAGCTTGCGGTGCCTGACTTGCCTCCCGCCGTGGCGGTGATGTCCACATTGCCGGCGACGAGCGCGGTGGTCAGGAAGCCGAGGCTGTCGACTCGGGCGATCGCGGTATTCGAGCTGGTCCAGGTCAGCGGCACCCCGGTCAGCGTCGCCCCAAGAGAGTCCTTGACCAGCGCGGAGAGCTGTACTGTGGCGCCGGCGGCATCGAGGGTCTGGCCCGACGGGCTCAGGGTGATGGTACCGATCGGGACGGCAGTGATGGTGACGATGGAGGTGGCGCTGTGGCCCCCCGCGCTCGCGGTGATGGTATCGACCCCGACCGTGGATCCGGTTACCGTCGCCGCATTGCTGTTGTTCGGGTTCACCACAACGGTGGCCTTGGTGTTGGAGGCCGTCCACGTGACGGTGGTTGTCACCAGCTGGCCTTGCGCATCGAGCGGAGTCGCGGCGAGCAGCTGGGTGCCGCCAACCGAGAGACTCGCCGTCGGGGGCTGCACCGAGATGCTGGCCACCGGCCCGCCGCCGCCACCGCCGCTGGTCACCGTGACCGTCGCGCTTCCTGACTGACCCGCGGCCGAGGCGGTAATTGTCGCGCTGCCCGGGGCGATCGCGGTCACGAGTCCCGACTGGTCCACCGTGGCGATGCCGACGTTGTTAGTGCCCCAGGAGAACGTCACGCCGGTCACCACTGTGGCGTTGGCGTCCAGGGCCGTAGCGGTCAGCTGCACCGTGTTCGCGACGATGATCGACGGTGTCGCAGGTGTGACGGTGATCGTGGCGACCTGGGGTGTCGGGGTGCTCCGCTCGCCGGCGGTGCAGCCGATAAGTGTCGCTGCCGCTGCGCCGAGGACGAACAAAAGCCTGGAGTTGGTCATGGCCATCTCTGGAGTTGAGGATATCGCCCGGCGGAACAGCCCAGCGGCTGCACCCATTGGAGCCGGCAAAGGATGGCAAAGACTATGCCGCCGTTGCGTGCGCCTAAGTGCTTTATCGATAACTAATTAAACCACCTCATGTCAAGCGGTTTGCCAGCCTGCCAAGGCATACCGGCAGGTCTTGGGCTGATTGCGGCACTCTGCTCCAGCAACAATTGCCATGCGGAAGCCCGGCGTGCCGATGCGTGAGGCACCGCCCCCTTCCTCCCCGCCGCTCGTCCGGCGACATTCCCGCCCACGGGAACGCATCCCGCGGGTGAACGCCTAGCAGAGGAATCGGTTGTGACCCTGATCTACCTGGATGGCCAGTGGCTCGACAAGAACGCCGCGAAAGTCTCCGTCTTCGACCACGGCCTGCTCTACGGCGATGGGGTCTTCGAGGGGATGCGCGTCTACGCCGGCCGAACCTTCCGGCTCGCTGATCACGTCGGCCGGCTCTACGACTCCGCCCAGGCGATCATGCTGAAGGTGCCGATGGCCCAGGAGCAGATGGTCGCCATCACCGAGGAGGGGGTGAAGCGATCAGGCCTGGAGGAGGGCTACCTCCGTCACATCGTCACCCGCGGCGTCGGCGATCTCGGTCTCGATCCCCGTAAATGCCCGGTGGCTTCGGTCATCATCATCTTCGACACCATCGCCATCTGGCCGGCGGAGCGCTACGAGGAGGGCCTCACCCTCGTCACGGCGGGCACCCCGATCAATCAGCGGGAAGCGCTCTCTCCCCGGGTGAAGTCGCTCAACTACCTCAACCACATCCTGGCCAAGATCGAGGCGACGAACGCCGGCGCCGATGATGCGATCATGCTTGATGCCAGCGGTCACATCGCCGAAGCGACCGGAATGAATCTTTTCGTGCTCAAGAAGGGGATCATCTACACGCCGTCGGTGCACGCCGGACTGCTCAAGGGTGTCACCCGCGATGTCATCATTGAGATCGCCACGGCCGCGGGCTATCGCCTGGTTGAAACGCTTCTCAATCGCTACGACCTCTACACCGCGGACGAGGCGTTCCTGACCGGAACTGCCGCAGAGGTTGCCCCGATTCGGATGGTGGACGGCCGGGTGATCGGAGCGGGGAAGGCGGGTCCCGCGACGCGGGACCTCCGTGCCAGATTCCTGAAGCTGGCCCGGGGCTGATCTACTCGGCGAGATTCCGCCGAAAGCGGCGGACGCTCGGCGGAGGTCGTCCGGCTGAGATTCGGTGCCTATCTCGCTGTGTCCACCGGGCTTCGGATTGCGCGGCGAGTCGGGCGTTCGGCATTGAAGCGATCCTCCCCGACTCGGGGCCGGTGGAACCGGATGCTCACCGCCGGACGCCGGTAGCGGTCCATACCCCGGCCGGACTCACCCGGCGGTCCCCATCGAAACATCCGGAGAGCGGCTCGGCACGGCTCTTGACAGGTATGGGACCGGGCCGCACATTCGCGCGCCCTTGCCTACCCCTGAGTGTGCTATGGCGTGGAGAGAAGTCGTCGTCGGTGAGACCAGGTGGGCCGTAGCCCCCGTCGCGGAGCGGGTGGCTAACACCCATGCATGGCGCCTGGTCCTGAGTTGCCGCTGCGCTGGTGAGGCCCGTCGCCCCCTGTGGGCGGCCACTGGCCTTCAGTCATCGTCGCGCTCCGATCTGTATGCCCAGGCCGACAGGCTCTCGGATGCCCGGGTGGCCGCCGTCGTAGCAAGCCACGTCCAGCCAGCCTCCCGGACGGACGCCCGAAGTTAGTTCCGCCCTGCAATCCGTCCGGCCTACTCGTGTGGGTCAGGGCGCCGAGTCGCCCAGCGGTAGACCATTTCTGAAAGATCTGCCATCAGCCTGCTGGCCTGCTGCGGCTCCTCGTATCCCCTCGTCAGAATCACCAGTACATAGGGCCCACGGCCCGGTGGGTAGATGATCGCGGCGTCGTGTGAGGTCGCCGTGATCCATCCCGTCTTGTGGGCCACCCTTACCCCGGGGGGAAGTCCCGCGGGAATGCCGTCGTTGAATTCCTGGCCGAGCAGGAACTCCAGCATCCTCGCGGTCTGCGCCCTGGACGCCGCCCGGCCGCGCGCGATGGCATCGAGGAGCAGCGCGAGGTCCCTGGCGGTCGTGGTGTTGTTGAGTCCGAGGGCGTAGGCCTTTCCGTCCTCGACCCCTCGCAGCACCTCGATGGAGTCGGCGCCCAGTGCGTGGGCCGTCGCGTTGACTCTGCTCGGATCAAGGCGCTCCAGCAGCACGTTGGTCGCCAGATTGCTGCTCCGCACGATCATCAGCCGCGCCAGGCGCTCGATGGCCAGGTCGTGCCCGATCTGCTCGTAGAGGGTGGAGTCGGAGTCATCGCCGAGGTCCAGCGAATACTGCGAGCCGTCGGCGAGCGACCGGAAGCTGTTGCGGACGGGGATGGTCTGGGCCCAGGTGAGCTCCCCTGCATCGACTCGACGGGCGAGTTCGATGAGCACGGGAAGCTTCATCGTGCTTGCCGCGTGGTAGCGCAGCTGCCCATTGATGAGGAGCGTGTCCCGGGTCACCGGATCGTAGTAGGCCACGGCTACGGCGGCCGTATCCACCGCGATCCGGGCCCGCAGGAGGGTCTCGAGACCGCCCAGCTGTTGCGCGGCCAGGGTGCGGCCACAGGGTGCCGCGAGGAGCATCAGGAGGCACAAGTTTCGCATCAGGCGAAGCCCATACAGTGATTCAATCGCGCCTACCGCCACCTTGGCCATGCCTGAGCCCCGTTTCCCCGATCGTCTGAGGTTCACCGAGTTCAACCTCGAGCGACTGCCTAACGGCAGGTGCCGCGCGCGGGTGGTGCTCTCATGGCAGGAGGTCAACGAGTTCGTGGGGGACTCTGAGGGGCTTGGCTCGCAAGCCGGGGAACTCCGCTGTGCCGCGGAGGCCTGCGTCATGGCCCTCAGCAAGGCCGTCAAGGGGGAAATCAAGTTCGAGCTCCTTGGGGTCAAGGCGGTCCGAGCGTTCGACTCCAATGTGGTCATCGTTTCGATGTCAATTCCCGATCAGAACGAGACCCACCGACTGGTGGGCTGTTACCTCACCGACGATGCGGACCCGACTCGCGGCGCCGCGCTCGCTGTTCTCAACGCAACCAACCGTATCCTCGGCAATCGATTTTACATGCGCTGACAGCCTGCCCGCGACTCAGGCAAGGTGCAGGGCATCGTGAGAAAAGCCCGGGCCGCCACCAGGCAGTCCGGGCAGCTTCATGCGCAGGTACTCCGAAGATCTCCCGAAGCGGGGTTTTCTTTTTCCCGGCTCGCAGGGATTTTGCACTGCATCGGACGCCCGGCTGGGGTGCGTCGTGGACCCCTCCCATCAGTTGCGGCGGACACCACGTGTCGCCCGATGACCGTGACCGCGTGAATTACGAAAGGCAGGCTGATCGATGAAGCACCTGAGCCTTCTGGCCCTCCTCGGGGCCGTGGCGGGTTGCGGTGGCGCACCCAGGACGGCACCGGCTCCCAAGCCGGCCCCGGTCCTGTCTGGCGCCGACAGTGCCCGCTCAACGGGGCAGGTAGCTGACGAGAAACCTCAATCCTCGGACTCCATGGCAGCCATTGTGGCGGCCGGCGATTCCATCCGGCGCGCCGATCCTGACTCTGCGGCCGACGCCGCAATTCTAGAGCAGCTCGCTACCGCCCATCCCGAGCCCCAGGACTCCGGCATCGAGGATGGAGCGGCCGACGCGGTCCCCGGGGGCGCCAATGGTGTGGCGACTCCGGAAGTCACCTATGACATTGACGTCTCCACCTACGGGTCGCACGCGCGGGTCCAGTATTACCTCGATTTCTTCCAGGGACCAGCACGGGAGCGCTTCGCGATCTGGCTGCAGCGCATGCCGCGATTCGAGCCGATGATCCGGGCCAAACTGCGCGAGAACGGTGTTCCCGAGGACATGGTCTATCTGGCGCTGATCGAGAGCGGGTATTCCAACAGCGCTGTGAGCCGCGCCCGGGCCACCGGGATGTGGCAGTTCATGAAGGGCACCGGAAAGCTGTACGGTCTGCGCATCGACTCCTGGATCGACGAGCGGCGAGATCCGATTCGCGCGACCGATGCTGCCGCTCGGCACCTCGCCGATCTGCGCGATCGATTCGGGTCGATGTATCTGGCCGCTGCCGCTTACAACGCCGGTGCGGGGAAGGTCGGGCGAGGGCTGCGGCGGATTGGCGACGATGACGAAGAGGACGACAACCCCGACGCAACCTTCTTCAGGCTCTACGATACCCGATTCCTGCGCCGGGAGACGAAGGACTACGTCCCCAAGCTGATTGCGGCCGCGCTGATCGCCAAGCAGCCGGAGAAGTACGGATTCCAGAAGACCGTCGGCGTCGAGCCGATGAGCTATGACTCGATCTTCGTCGCGGACGCGACCGGGCTGGACGTGTTGGCTCGCCTCGCGGACACCTCCGTGGCCACCCTGAGGGAACTCAATCCGCAGTTCATTCGGCTGGTGACGCCGCCGCACCAGAGTTCTGTGGTGAGACTGCCCGCCGGCAGCGGTGAGATGGTGACCTCGCGCTACGCTGCGCTCGAGCCCAGGGAGCGGGTCTCGTTTGTCGACCACACGGTCGGCCGGGGACAGACGCTCGCCAGCATCGCGCGCCTGTACCACGTCTCCACGCGCCTGATCACCGACGCCAACCCCGGGGTTCGGGTGACTCGGCTGCGTTCGGGTACCCACCTGATGATCCCCACCAGTTTCGTCCCCACCGTCGCCGAGCCCGTTGCGGCCCCGGTGACCCGAAGCAGCCGAGCAGGCGCCGCCGGGACCACGACCATCCGCTACCGGGTGCGGAGCGGTGAGTCGCTTTCGAGTATCGCCGGCAAGTACGCTACGTCGGTCGACCGGCTACGGAGCCTCAATGCGATCGGGCGGAGCGAAGTGCTGCGGGCCGGGCAGGTCATTCGTGTGCCGGCCCCAACCGCCCCCGCTCCTGAGCGCAGCACAATCACACCAGCCGCCGGCAAAGGCCATCTGGTCCGGCGCGGCGAGACGCTTTCGGGGATTGCGACAAAATACGGAGTGACCCTGAGTGCGCTCCGCGCCGCGAACGGGCTGACGGTGAGCTCGGTGCTGAAGGCCGGGGAGCGACTGATCATTCCCGAATAGGTGTCGCGGACAGCCGCACATGCCACGACGGGCCGGGTCATCTGACCCGGCCCGTCGTGTTCAGTGCTGGTCCACCAACCCTGTCTTACCGCTTTGCGGTGGTGTCGTGGCTCGTTCCCTTGAGCACCGCTTCCGCATAGCCATTCGAAGGGTCGCCTCCCTGCAGCAGGATTTCCTCCACCCTGGCGGGGCCGCGATTGTACGCGACCAGGGCAAGCTCGATGTCCCCGCCATAGCGACGGGTTAGATCCTTCAGGAAGCGGAAACCGAGCCGCAGATTGACGTCTCGCTCGTACAGCTGCTCCGTCGCAAGGCCAGGCTCGTAGAACCGGGCCGTCGCCGCCTGAATCTGGGTGTAGCCGAATGCGCCCTTTTCCGAGAGCGCCCGAGGCCGGAAATTGCTTTCGATCTTCACCAGCCGGAACGCCACGGGAGCCTCGATTCCCTCACTCAAGGCCACATCGTAGATCGCCGCTGCAAGATCCGCCGGAATCTGATAGAGCCCGGAGTACCGGATCACCGCATTGGCACGCTCCACCTGTGCCTTCGCGAGGGCCAGCTCGCCCCGCGTTGTCTCGAGCCGCCGGCTCAGGACACGCACCTCATCCGCCACCATACCGAGGCTTGCCGGAGGAGCTTCCTCCGCGGCCCGTGCCCCGGAGCTTGAACCGGCCAGCGCGCTCACCAGGAGCACGGCAGCCAGCAGCGCAGCACCTCGTGCGAGGAGCCGGCGCGTCCAACGGGTGCGCCCGTAAGGATCGGGTTCTTCAATGTGCATAGGTCCTCCTGTCATCGGGTCCGGATCGGCGGCGGCGCGACATGCCATTGCGTCGCGACTACCGCTCCTCACGCCGCCAATCCCCCCTGGTGCCACCGGTCTTCTCCAGCAACCGGATGCCTTCCACTACCATCCCGCGGTCGACTGCCTTCACCATGTCATAGACGGTGAGGCAGGCGATGGAGACCGCGGTCAACGCCTCCATCTCTACTCCCGTGCGCCCGGTCGCGATGGCCGTGGCCGTCACCCGCACGCCAGGCAGCGCTGCGTCTGCTTCGCATTCGACGCGAATCGCGTCGAGGGGCAGCGGGTGACAGAGCGGAATCAGTTCACCCGTCCGCTTGCCGCCCATGATGCCGGCCACCTCTGCAATGCGGAGAACGTCACCCTTGGCGACCGAGTTCTCCTGTACCAGCGCGAAGGCCTCCGGACTCATCCGGACCCAGCCCTCGGCGACGGCGGTCCGGCGGCTGACCGGCTTGCCCGCGACATCCACCATCTTTGCCCGACCGCTGTCATCCACATGGCTCAGACTCACAGCACCTCCGCAAGCTCGTCAGCGAGTACCGCCAGCAGCAGCTGCGGATTGACGTTTCCCTGCGCCGACTCGCGGGCCTCCATGACCCGTTGCTGCGCCGCGAGCAGGCCACTGACCGAGCGACCCCGCGAAAGGCTCTCCGGCAGCGGCCGTCTGGCTCTGCCACCGCTGGCTGCTCGCGCCGCGTCGCCCAGTGACTCGGCGAGGGCATCGAGCATCGCGGTGAAGTCGCCGCGGGCGGCCCACGCTCCCTGTCTGAGGGCGCGCTCGGCCCGTGCTTCGGGAGTCCCAGTGATCGCCTTCAATAACTCGTCGGCCGCCCGATTGGCCTTGGCCTGATCGTCGCCGAGTGCCAGCGCCCGTCCAATCGATCCATTCGCCGAAGCGACTCGCTGACGCAGGTCAGCTCCGGTCAATCCGGCACGGTCCGCGAGGAATTTCTCCACTTCTGCGTCGGGCAGCCGCCCCAGCCGCAGCGGGACCAACCGGGACCGGATCGTCGGCAACAGCCGATTCGCGTCGACCGTCGTCAGGATGAACTGGCTGTCCGGCGACGGTTCCTCCAACAATTTGAGCAGGGCGTTGGCCGCTTCCGGACTTGATTCCTGAGGAACCAGGCGCTCGGCTTCAGCTACCAGAAACACCTTCCAGCGACCTTGGGCCGGGGTCAGGGCGGCCCGCCTCTGCAGCAGTCTGGCCGTCGCGACGAAGTGGCCAGCGAGGCCCTCCTGTGGCTGGTAGAGCGAGTTCTTCCGCCGCTCGTCCACAACCTCTGCCATCGCTTCGGCCAACTCCTCGACCTGCTTGTCCGGCTCCGACGCCTTGGGCCTCAAGACAGGCATAACCCAGTGAAGATCCGGGTGACCGAGACCCAGGACCTGCAGACAGGGTCGGCAGTGCCCACAGGGCTCCGGCTCTCCCGATTCACAGAGGAGGGCTTGGGCGATCCACAGTGCGAATCGCTGTTTGCCTACCCCTTGAGGCCCCGTGAGCAGGATCAGCTGGGGTAACCGATCCTCGTGGATCGCCCGAAGAACCCGGTCACGCTCCGTATGGTGCCCGGCCAAAGGGTGCAAAGTCATGGGGAGAAGGTAAGTCGGCCGGCTGACGGCGGTAGCGGCAAAGTTTGTAAAGGCATTTTCCACAAATACTTAGGTGTCATTGTGGCATCGAAGAAACGCCAGGAAAACGGTTACAATTGGTCGTTCGACCACTGTGAGTGCTCGCTCGCATAAATCAAATGCGAGTGTATGCTCGCACTGAGCGTAACATATTATGGGCCAATGATTTATGCCGATAACTCCCAAGGTTGATAGGAGGTGCTGGTATGGACGGATCAGCCACCAGACTCGCTGAGATCGGACGATTCGGCGTGAAAAGCATGGTCTAGTGTCGTGATAATTTGTTAATGGTATCGTTTTGATGTCGCTTCGCGGGTCGGGTCGACCGCGCTTGATCTATCGACTATTTGTTGGTATCCTCTCGCGCCTTCCCGAGTAGCTCAGTTGGTAGAGCAGCTGACTGTTAATCAGCGGGTCGTAGGTTCGAGTCCTACCTCGGGAGCTTAGCGCCCGGCCGAATCCTTTCGGTCGGGCCGTTTTGTGCGCTCCTTCCCCTCATGAGCCAGCCTCCGAGGCTGCGTTCTCTCCTGCCGCCGGAGCCAGTGGCCAGTTCCCCGCGGCCGCTAGTTCGGCTGGCGAGTCCTCCGCTGGACCCAAAGCCAATGGACCAGTCCGAGGGTAAGGGTGACTGCGAGGACCCGCATCTCCTGGAGGGACATCCTGGTGCTCAGTGTCAGGGAGAATGCCACACCCAGTACCGCCCAGATGGTTCCGGACGGAAGCCGAAAGCCAGCAGGCGGCGGAGCATCGCTTCGATTCTGTCCATCGCGAGCGCGGAAGACGGGGAGAGCCGCGCAGACCAGACCATAGGTAAACAGCCTCGATACCGCCGAGAGTGTGAGGTTTTGGAGGAACCCGCCGGTCACGGCCAGCAGCCAAACGAGCAGCGCGTACACGAGCACGGACACATAGGGGGTGCGGAATCGGGGATGGATCCGGGCAAACAGCGCGGGCAGGTCATTCCGCTCAGCCATCGCAAAGGTGAGGCGGGGTACGTTGACCATGCCACCGGCGAGATAGCCAGAAACAGACAGGAGCGCGGCCGCAGTCATCAGGAGTGCGCCAGGTGCGCCAAGGAATACCCGCGCGGCTGCGGCAAGCGGCCGAGGAGCGGCGGCAGGATCAGCGAGAGCGGCGAGCACCACCACCTGAACCAGACTGTAGAGCACGGCGCAGATGCCCAGGGTCAGGAAGAGCGCGAAGGGCGCGTCGCGTTGGGGATTGCGGGCTTCCCCCAGCGGCACCAGCGCTGCCTCGAAGCCACCGTAGGCGAAGACCAGCAGGAGGATGGAGTCGAGCCACGGGTGTGCAGTGGTACCCTGGGCGGACGCGAATTCCACCGGGTGCCCCAGTGCAAAGCCGACACCTGCCATCACGAAGAGCGCCAGCGGAAGCAATTTCGCAGCGATCAATACCGTGCTTATCCTGGCACCTTGGGTCACACCCCGGTAGTTGATGGCCGCGAGGGGAACGAGGATGGCCGCCAGCACCAGCCGTGAGGCGACTGGTCCTTCCGCTCCCGGCCAGAGTTCGGCGAGGTAGATCACGAAGAGATTGGCGTTGGTGGCCGACGCGGTGAGCCTAACAAGGTACGCCAGCCACCCCATCTCGATCCCGGCCAATCGACCGAAGGCCACGCGCGCATAGAGGTAGGGTCCGCCGGCTTCGCCGAAGCGAGAGGCAACCTCGGCGAAGCAGGCGACGATGACACCGATCCCCAGGGCAGCGAGGAGCCAGGCCCACGGGCTCGCCCCGCCCAGCTTTCCGGCGATGACCGAGGGCAGCCCGAATACGCTGCTTCCGATCACGCTATTGAGCACCAGCGCCGCGAGGCTCCAGCGTCCGATCGCGCGTACCAGTGTCGGGCTCACTGGTGGGGACTCCGGATTTCCTCCAACTCCTCAAGTGTGCGTGGCCAGTCTTCCTTGAGCAGCCGGGAGAGCCCACGGTCCGCCAGCAGCCTGCCGCCGGTCTGGCACCGAGCACAGTAGTTGGTCTCATTCTCCGCATAGCGTATTCGCTGCACCGGAGCGCCGCAGTCGGGGCAGGGCTCGTTGAATCTCCCGTGCACCGCCATCCCTGCCCGAAAGGCTGTGACCTTTTTCGGGAACCGATCGCCTGCTTCCTCAATCAGTCGCAGCGTCCACTCGTGAAGCACAGCCTGACAGCTCTGCAGCAGTCGCATCATTTGTCCGTCGTCGAGTCGGCTGGTGAGCTGGAGTGGAGAGAGCCTGGCGCGGTGCAGAATCTCGTCCGAATACGCGTTCCCGATGCCATCCAGGATCCGGGGGTCCGTCAACGCCCGCTTGAGAGTGTGATTCTCGCGCCGCAGTGCGGCGGCGAATCCGGTCGGAGTGGCGCTGTTGACGTCGAGGCCGCCACGGTCGAAGGGTGCCAGGCCGAGCGCGCCTTCGATCAGATGGAGTGAGGCGCGCCGTTTGGTGCCCGCCTCGGTGAGCGCCAGGGTTCCCGAGCTGAAGGCAAACAGGGCCAACGCTCGCTTCCCAGGCGATTTGACGCCAGGTGGCGTCCACTGAAATCGGCCCGCAATCATGAGGTGGATGACCAGAAAAAGTTCGCCCTCCAGTTCTATGACGATTCGCTTGCCGATGCGGGTGAGCCCTGTGACGACATGGCCCTCCGTGGAGGCCAAAGGGGGTGCGACGCTCCGGAGCAGGAAGGGGCTCTGCAGCCGGATCGCTTCGAGTCGAGCACCGAGGAGTCGCGGCCGCAGGGCCGCGAGGTACAAGCTGATGTCCGGCAATTCGGGCACGGTCAGGGATCCTCCAGCAGGCAAGTTATGGATCGGAGCGCCCTAGCGCGACCAGTCACAGCCGCGCATCTTTATGCTCTCGCCTGACTTGCGCCCGGGGTCCCGATGTCGTCCATGAAGCCGATCGTTCCGGAAACCAGCAACCTTCACGTCACTCGGTTCGAGCCGCTCGAGCCACCGCGCGCGCTGCTGGCGGAGCTGCCGATTACCCGACGGGTGGCCTCGACCGTGCTCGAGGGTCGGGTGGCGGTGCGCCGGATCCTCGCCGGTGAGGATCGGCGTCTGCTGCTGGTCGTCGGGCCCTGCTCCATCCACGATCCGCTTGCCGCACTTGAGTACGCCCGTCGGCTCGCCGGGCTGCGGGAGAAGGTCGCCGAAACGCTCTGCATCGTGATGCGAGTCTACTTCGAGAAGCCGAGGACCACGGTCGGGTGGAAGGGGCTCATCAACGACCCGCACCTCGATGGCACGCGGGACATGATGCTGGGGTTGAGAATCGCACGTCGGCTGCTCCTCGACGTGAACGAACTGGGCCTGCCGGCCGCGACCGAGCTGCTCGGGCCGGTCGTCCCTCAGTATATCGCCGACCTGGTGTCATGGACGGCCATCGGCGCCCGCACTGCGGAATCGCAGACCCACCGGGAGATGGCGAGCGGGCTGTCGATGCCGGTTGGCTTCAAGAACACCACCGACGGAAATCTGCAGGTGGCGCTCGATGCGATGCAGGCCGCGGGGACGCCACACACCTTCCTCGGCATGGATGACGACGGTCGCGGGGCGATCGTGCATACGACGGGCAATCCCGAGCGCCACCTCGTGCTGCGGGGAGGCGGGGGACGGACGAACTACGACGCGGCGTCGGTCACCGAAGCCGCCGAGCTGTGCCGGGTGCGCGGCTTGCCTGGCCGGGTGATGGTCGATTGCAGCCACGGCAATTCCAACAAGGACCACACCCGGCAGCGCCTGGTGTTCGCCGAGGTGCTCTCGCAACTGACCTCAGGGAGTGGCGACATCATGGGCGCAATGGTCGAAAGCCATCTGCACGGAGGCAGCCAGAAGGCAGGCCATGGCACCGCCGGCCTCGCCTACGGCGTCTCCATTACCGATGAGTGTCTGGACTGGGAGACCACCGAAGGGATGCTGCTCGAGGCCGACGCGGCCTTGCGCCGAGCCGGCCTCGGCGGAACACGTCCGCCCAGGCAGGCAAGCGCCTGACAATTCCGACGGCTGACTTGCCGGTATGAAACAGGGGCGGGTCCTCACGGATCCGCCCCTGCCTTGTGCCGAGTGACGCAGTGGTTCAGCTGCCCTGAACGCGGAGCAGGAGAAGCTGCCCGCCTTCCCTGGGAATGTTAGCGCCGGGGGCGGGTAGGGTATGAGCCTGGACGCTGAAGAGCCAGGCGCCCTGCCCGAACCATGCGGAGGCGTCGATGATGCCGGTCGACTCCCAGCAGGTGCCGGCAACGTCATCGCAGCCGGGGTTCGCCAGTTCCACAACCGCGTGGCCATCGGTGATGCCCCGGCTGGTGTAACCGAACTGCCAGATCTGCGGCGCGCGCTGGCCGGCAAAGGTCGCGTTCGCCGGATCCTCGTTGACCATCAGACTCCTGGTGCCGGCCGCGATGTTGTCCGGAGAGGACCAGCCACTCTGCGCGCCCTTGGAGCGGGCGAGGAGAAATAGTCTGGCTGGGCCGGTCGGGTCGGTGGTGTTGATGTCCAGCCGGTAGATCGAGCCGAAGGCGTCGCAGGGCGTACCGTTGCAGAGCACGGGGGCGCCGGTATCGACGAAGAACAGCGCGGGCCTGGCCCCAGGACGATGATCGTAGTCGCTGTCCTCCAGCCGGATGAACGCGAACGCACCGAGCCCGTTCACCGCCGCCTGCAGCCCGCCCGAGGAGAGCGACGCGGGATTCTGCACCTCGACCCAGTCCCCGGTGACGGGCTCGCCCGGCTGCAGATCCCCGGAGCGGCTCACCGTCCGGCCTTTCAAGACATAGAGCTTGCCGCTGCCGTTGATCACATCGGCCTCGGTGTTGCCGATGTACATGTAGAGCTCCGACGCACCGCTGGTGTCATCGGTGCCGAACACCACGACCTTGTTCCGGTATGGCACTGCCGTGAGGTTTTCGTGGGCAAAGCGCCCAATCCACGGGAGCTCGTGCACATTGCCATCGGTCCCTACGGCCAGCTGCATTCCGTCGTGCACGCCGCCCACCGACTCTTCTCCAGTAAAGAAGTATCCCGACGGGAAGCCTTCCCTGGCGCCGA
>JBDTTN010000008.1:0-14790 GCA_039930625.1 Gemmatimonadota bacterium
GCCGAGCCGCTGCTCCATAGCTTTCGAGGGACGACCCGCGGTTGCCCGCCGCGGGCCAGCACCCCCGCCCTCACGCTCCAACCCACCATCCGCGGCCCTCCCCCATCGCACCTCGTCTCGCTCGTTCGGATGATCAATCTCTCCATCCTTCGATGGATGGCCGCTCGTAGTCTGAATGGTGAGCGTTAGGTGCCGGCGGGCAATGTTTCTCTTCGAGCCGTGAATATGTCAACCATCCTGATTGTCGACGATCTGACGGCCAACCGGGTCTTCCTCGCCACGGTGCTGCGCCACGAGGGGCACCGTCTGGTCGAGGCGGTCGACGGCAATGACGCGCTCGCACTCGTCAGCGCCGAGCACCCCGACCTCGTGCTCACCGACGTGCTCATGCCCGGGATGGACGGGTATGAATTGGCCCGCCAGTTGCGGCTCGATCCCGCGACCCGGGCGATTCCGGTCGTGTTCTCGACCGCCCATTACGGCGAGCGCGAGGCCCGGGCGCTGGCGCGGACGATTGGTGTCGCCGATGTCCTGACCAAACCCGTCCTCTCAAGCGAGATCCTGAGAGTCGTGGGGCGCGCATTGTCCGGCGCCCACGACTCCGAAGCGTCGGAGGGGGCCCCGCCGGTCCCCACGAACTTCGATCGGGAGCACCTCCGACTGGTCACCGACAAGCTCTCGGAGAAGGCGGGCGATCTGCGGGTCGCGAACTCCCGGCTGCGCGCGCTGATCAATATCGGGCTGGAACTCGCCTCCGAACGCGACACCACCCAGTTGCTGCAAAGGGTGACGGTGGCGGCGCACGAGCTGTTTGGCGCCTCGTACGTGACCCTCGGCATCGTCGACCCGGAGACTGGAACGCTCACGGACTTCGCGACCTGTGGCACCGATGCCGTCGACTGGGCGACCTGCGGGGACCACCCCCACGGGATGCTGAAGGTGGTTGTAACCGAGCGGAGAACGCTGCGGGGAGAGAATCCCGGGGGAGATGCGAACGCACTGAAACTGCCTCATGGGCATCCGCCGGTGCACACCTACCTCGCCGCACCAGTCATTTCGCCCACCACCGTCTACGGCTGGATCTGTCTGGTGGGCGAAGAGGGACGGATGTTTACCGAGGAGGACGAGCAGCTGGTCACCGCGCTCTCGGGGCAGATCGGCCGCATCTACGAGAATGAGCATCTGCGCGCGGTCGCCCAGCGGCGGGCTGAGGAGCTCGAGCGGGAGATGCGGGAGCGGGCCGGGATCGAGCAGGCATTGCACGACAACGAACGCCTGACCCACAGCCTGGTCGAGCATCTGCCGCATCGCATCATGGTCAAGGACGTCAACTCGGTCATCCTCTTCTGCAATCTCAATTACGCCAACGACCTGTCGCTGTCTCCCGAGGAAGTGGTCGGCAAGGATGCCTTTGCCTTCTATCCTCCCGCCCTCGCTGAGGGGTATCATGCGGATGATCGCCAGGTCATGGCCCGTGGGGTGACGAAGAACATGGAGGAGGCCTACCTGGTCGGCGGAGCGCAGCGCTGGGTGCACACGGTCAAGGTGCCGTATCGGGATGAAGCGGGCTGCGTCATCGGTCTCCTGGTGGTCTTCGAGGACATCACGGAAAGCAAGCTGCTCCAGGAGCAGTTTCACCAATCGCAGAAGATGGAGGCGATCGGACAGCTGGCGGGTGGGGTGGCCCACGACTTCAACAATCTCCTCACCGCCATTCTCGGCTACTGCGAGCTGCTGCAGGGGAACCTGCCGCCCGACGACGACCGGCTGTCGGATGTGAACGAGATCCAGAAGGCGGGGCTGAGCGCCGCGCGACTCACCCGCCAATTGCTGGCTTTCAGCCGCAAGGAGATCATCGAGCTGAAGCCCCTGGATCTCAACGAAATCGTCACCGGCATGCAGCCGATGCTCGCCCGCATCATTGGCGAGAACATCCGGGTGGTGCTGGGGCTCACACCCGGTCTCGCACCGGTGCTCGCGGACCGCGGGCAAATAGAGCAGATCGTGATGAACCTCGCGGTGAATGCCAGGGATGCCATGCCCCTTGGGGGCACCCTGACAATCGGAGTCGCCAGCGTCGACCTGGACGAGAACTACCCCAAGACGCACCTCGCGGTTGCCCCGGGCCCGTACGTCCGGCTCACCGTGACCGATACCGGCACGGGGATCACCCCGGCAGTGCAGGCCCGCCTGTTTGAGCCGTTCTTCACCACCAAGCCGCCCGGCCAGGGCACCGGGCTTGGTCTGGCGACGGTGCACGGGATCGCGATCCGCAGCGGCGGGACCGTCAATGTCTATAGCGAACTCGGCCGGGGCTCCTCATTCAAGGTCTACCTCCCGCGAGTGGACGGGGTTGAGGTAGTCGTTCAGCCGCCGTCGGGCACCCGGGAATTCTCCAGGGGCGAGACCGTGCTCCTCGTGGAGGACGCCGAGGAACTGCGCGAACTGACCCGGCGGCTGCTGGAGCGACTGGGCTACCACGTGCTGGTCGCCGCGAACGCCGAGGAGGCGGCCCGTCTGTTCGCGACCAACCTCGTGATCGACGTGATCCTGACCGACGTGGTGATGCCGGGGGCCAGCGGACCCGAACTGTCCCGGCGACTGGTCGACCAGCGCCCATCCCTGCGGGTGATCTACATGTCCGGGTACACCGAGGAAGCCATCGTGCAGCACGGCGTGCTCATTCCGGGGATCGCCTTTCTGAACAAGCCATTCACCTCGGCCGCGCTGGGACAGAAGCTTCGAGAGGTGCTCGACCGCGGTGAGACCGCTTGAGTCCGCGTGCCTAGTCGCTTCGATGCGGACGCGCCGGTCCCGGGAGCCGCTTCCGCCACCCCAGCCGCCGATCCGGTCCGCACCTCGATCACCGCGCCGGGCGGGCATCCGCACCTCGGCGGCCGGCGCCCCTCCGGCGAGCGCGAACGGATCGACGTCCAGCGCGCCGAAGCGCTCCTCAAAACCGGCGCCCTCCAGAGCGCCATCTTCAACAGCGCCAACTTCTCCAGCATCGCCACCGACGCCCGGGGCGTCATCCAGATCTTCAACGTCGGTGCCGAGCGGATGCTGGGGTATTCGGCCAGCGACGTGGTCGATCAGATCACGCCGGCCGACATCTCCGACCCACTGGAAGTCATTGGGCGGGCCAAGGCGCTCAGCGTCGAGTTCGGCACCCCGATCGCCCCGGGGTTCGAGGCGCTGGTCTTCAAGGCCTCGCGCACCATCGAGGACATCTACGAGCTCACCTACATCCGCAAGGATGGCAGCCGCTTTCCGGCGGTGGTCTCGGTGACGGCGCTGCGCGACGCGCAGAACACGATCATCGGCTATCTGCTGATCGGCACGGACAACACCGCGCGCAAGCAGGTCGAGGAGGAACGGAAAAAGCTGGATCAGCGGTTGCGCGATCAGCACTTCTACACCCGCTCCCTGATCGAAAGCAATATCGACGCGCTCATGGCCACCGATCCGCGCGGGATCATCACTGATGTGAACAAGCAAATGGAGTTGCTGACCGGCTGCACCCGCGATGAGCTGATCGGCGCACCATTCAAGAACTACTTCACCGACATGGAGCGCGCCGAAGCGGCCATCACCCGGGTGCTGAACGAGGGCAAGGTCACCAACTACGAGCTCACGGCGCGGGCCCGGGACGGCACGCTCACCGTCGTCTCTTACAACGCGACCACGTTCCACGACCGGGACCGGAGCCTGCAGGGCGTGTTTGCGGCCGCGCACGACATGACCGAGCTGAAATCCTTCGAGGCGACGCTTCATGCGAAGAACGTCGAGCTGGAGGAAGCCAGCCGCATGAAGTCCGCCTTTCTCGCCAACATGTCGCACGAACTCCGGACGCCGCTCAATGCGATCGTCGGCTTTTCCGAAGTACTGCGCGACGGCCTCGTCGGCGACCTCACCGACCAACAGCGCCGTTTCATCAGTGACATCTTTGTCAGCGGCAACCACCTGCTCGCCCTGATCAACGACATCCTCGACCTCTCCAAGGTGGAGGCGGGGAAGATGGTGCTGGAGCTGGAACCGGCACCGCTGCGGTCGTTGTTCGTGAACAGCCTGTCGATCATCCGTGAAAGCGCCGCCAACCGCCGGATATTGCTGGCCACGCAGGTCGACGAGACGCTGGGCGAGGCGCGGGTGGATGCGCGCAAGGTCAAGCAGATCATGTACAACCTGCTCTCGAATGCGGTCAAGTTCACCGCCGAGGGCGGCACGATCACCCTCGGCGCCAGTCGGGTCCCGCGGGCGGACGTCGGTCACCTGTCGAGCGCCTGGTCCGGCCGTAGCCTGCCCCTCGCCGACAACGAGTTCCCGCAATTCCTCCGAATCAGCGTGACCGACACCGGGATCGGCATCCCGCCCGAGGGGCTGGCGTGCCTGTTCGAGCCCTTCAGTCAGATTGACAGCGGCCTGGCGCGCAAGTTCGCCGGGACGGGATTGGGCCTGGCCATGGTGAAGCTGCTCGCCGAACTGCACGGGGGCACGGTGGCGGTGGAGAGCGCGGTGGGTCAGGGCACCTGCTTTACGGTCTGGCTGCCACTTCCGGACGACGATACCACCTCGCCGGTGAGGCCGCCGGGCCTCCCCCAGCCGAGGGCGCTCGCTGGGGCGCGCACCGCTCTGGTGCTCGAGGACGATTTCAAGTCGGCCGACCTCATCCGCCTGCTGCTGGAGGCGGAGGGATTCTCCGTGCTGCACGCCGCCTCCGCCGAGGCCGCACTGGCGCTTGTGGTGCGGCACCCCTTGTCGCTGATCACGTTGGATGTCCTGCTCCCCGGCATGGATGGCTGGGAGTTTCTCGCCCGGGTGAAGCAGCTTCCGGGAGTTGGCAACATTCCTGTGGTGATCATTTCCATCGTCGCGGATCGCAACCGGGGCTTCGCGCTCGGCGCCGCGGCCGTCGTCCAGAAACCCATCTCCCGCAAGGAGCTGTGCGAGTCGCTCATCGAGCTCGGCCTCTTTCCCCTCTCCCGGGGCCGGGGGCTGAAAATCCTCGTCGCGGATGAAGATCCGGATGCGGTGGAGCGCATCGCCGCCCAGATTTTGAGCCTGCCCGGAAAGGTCCTGCGGGCTAACGGCGGCCGCGAGGCCATCGAAGTCGCGCGGGCGGAGCTGCCGGACCTGATCGTGCTCGACCTGATGATGCCCGAGGTGAACGGCTTCGATGTGATGGAAGCGCTCAATCAGGACCCCGAAACGGAGCGCATCCCGATCCTGGTGGTGACCGCCATGCAGGTGACGGCCGAGGACCGGGCCAAGCTCAGCCGGTCCGTGATGACGATCATGGAGAAGAACGAGTTCGACCCCGACCGTTTTACCACGGAGGTGTACCGGGCACTGGCGGGACGCCAGGCGGTGGCCTGAGATGGCAAGAATACTGGTCGTCGAAGACAACTCCACCAACTTGAGCCTGACGGTCTTCCTGCTGGAGTCGGCGGGATATGGCGTGCTGACCGCGTCCGACGCGGAAGGGGCACTCGCCCTGGCCCGCGACGAACACCCCGATCTGATCCTGATGGACATCCAGCTGCCCGGCATGGACGGGCTCACCGCGACGGCGCGGCTCAAGGCGGACGAAGCCACGCGCGCCATTCCGGTCGTCGCCCTGACCGCCCTGGTCATGAGGGGCGACGAGGCACGCATCCGGTCGGCCGGCTGCGATGCCTACATCGCCAAGCCGATGCGCTATCAGGAATTCCTCAAGATTGTCGCGGGCCAGCTGGGCGGTGCCGGAGCCGGCACCGATCACTGACGTGGAGGCGAGTGAAGCGGTGCTGGCGGTGCTGCGGCGGCGAACGAAAGGCTGACCAAGGAACGGTATCGGCCCCGATCAGGCGGTGTGGAAGAACAACGCCGTCATGAGGACGGCGTTGTAGCTCGCTTGCAGACGGATGCCGGGCCACAGCGAGTTGGTGCGCAGCCTGAGCGTCAGGGCGACGCAGGCCACCACGGTGATCGACAGGAGTGCGGGCCAGTATGAGTGGGTCTCGAATGCGTGTCCCGCCACAAAGAGCGCGGTGACGCCCACCATCGCTGGCACCGCGCCCCACGAATACCCGAACCCGGCGAGGAGGAGCCCGCGAAAGAGAAACTCCTCGACCGGAGGAACCAGCAGGACCGCCGCAATCGCGAACAGCAGGTGGGAGGACACTGGGGAGCGGCTGACGGCCGTGGCCATTCCGCCGAACGACTGATGAGACCCGGGCGGAAACAGCTGGGTCAGGCTGAAGAGGTAGGCCGCGCCGAAGGCCACCCCGAGCAGGATCCCCAACGACATCTCGGATCGAAGCGCCGGCCGCCAGCCCAGCGACGCGAGCACCTTAGGCCACGCCGCCGCGGGAAGAGCATGCCGGGCCTTGTGAGACAATATCCACGCCGAGGCGAGCAGGGTCAGAACGGTGATCGGCACCAGGTATTCAGCCAGCACCGGTGCCACACTAGTTCGAATATCGCCGCCACCCAGACCCACCGACACGATCAGGATCAGCGCCACTACCACCCCGGCGATGAGCTGGGCGCCGAAATACCAGAGGAACAGCCGGATGGCTGGCCACGCCTTCGGCGGGAGCGGCTCGTGCCCGACAGCGACAATGCGCATGGTCTCGTGGAGAGGAGGGAATGACCGCCGGTGCATCTGGGCCCGGGCACCGCGCCCGAGCCGCGACTCAACCACTCTGTCCAAGAGGGCGCGTCATCTGAATCTCGGTCGCCCCGTCACGGGGCCGCTCTGCGGTATGGCCCGTCGGCCGGAACTGATGCCGCTCGTCCAGCTGCCGAGCCCGGTCATTGCCAGCAATGACATCCAGCCGAAGAGCGCTGGCCCCGACGCCCTCGCCCCAGATCACCACGGCATCCACGAGAAGGTCAGCGGCTCCGGTTCCGCGCAGCTCCGGGTGTACCCACATGGCCATCAGGTGGACAATCGCTTGATCCTCATTATCCGGTACTCCGGCGACCATGCCCATGGGCCCGGTGGATGTGTCGAGTATGAACGTCGCGCCGGGCGAGAGCCATCGCTGCCAGTCAGCCGGGGAACGCGCCACTTCCCGGGCGAGGGTAGAGCCAAACGCCTCCGGGGCCTCCGAAAGCGCCTGAATGCGCAGCGCGCGCAAGACCGGTTCGTCGCCTGCCTCGGCACGTCGTACCTGAAAACTGTTCATGTCCATGGTACCAACTGTCGGCCGAAGTGTGCGACATGTCGGCCCGTTGCGCGTGACAATTGTAATGCAGGTGCAGCGCGCCAGGCGTCCGGTCGAGCCGCTCGAAGCTCGCGGCGGTTCGATGGGAGAGGTGAATCAAGAAAGTGGCGGATGCCCGCCGCGGTCAATCCTCAGCACTGAGCCGGGCGTCACTGCCGATCGAGAGGTGCGGCCGTCGCCGCGCTTTCCACAGCGACTACGTTGTCCTCCCCGTGGCGGTCGATCAGCTTGTGGTACGGATCGATGCCGGCTCGGCCCGGCTCTCGCGGCACAGTGATCCTGATCGTTTGCGCCCCGCCCTTGATGCGGCGCCGCTCCAGGTAGAGCGGCTCGCCGAGGCCCGCGCCGCTGCCGGCAGGGAAGACGCCGACCTCGATCAGGTCGTCCATCGGCAACTCGGTCTCGTGGCCCACGCTATCGGCCCGGAGCTTCTTGGCCACGACGTCGAGCGTCACGACGTACTCGCCGGTGCCGGCCGGCTCGACCCGTGCCCGCCTGGCCTCGACCTCCCAGAGGGTGACATGCTCGAAGAGGTCACTGAGCAGTGTCTGGAGGGAATCGGGCGTGACGGCGCGCAGCTCGGCGTACAGATCGAGCGATGTCGGGTACGGCGGCTTCGCGTCGCGGTACTTCTCGAGGTAGCCGCGCAGCGCCCTGTTAACGGCCTCGGCACCGATATAGTCGCGCAGCAGATACATGGCGACGGCGCCTTTGCCATAGGCGATCCATGGCTGATCCTCGACCTCGAGCAGCGGGACGTCGCGCCCCATCTCCGCGCGCCGGCTGAGGTATCGATCCATCTGATAGGCGTACACCCGGCGAGCGGCCTCGAGGCCGTACGTCGTTTCGGTCACCATCATCGCGCTGTAGTTTGCCAGCGACTCGTGCAGGCCTTCGCCGCGCACGCCCGTGGCACCCCTCACCTGGCCGCCCCACCACGCGTGCGCGACTTCATGCGAGGTTCCGAAGAAGGCCATGTCGAATTCGTCCCCGTCGACGCGGGTGAGGAAGTTGTCCTCCGAAAAGACGATCGTATTGGGATGCGCGCTGCCGCCTTGATCGTAGCGCGGGACCTCGACGATGCGCAGGTGGCTGTCGGGGTAGGGGCCGAAATGCACGGTGTAGTACTCGAGCGACGCCTTCATGCTCCGGACCATCCGGTCCAGGTTGAATGCGTGGGCCGGGTGGTGGAAAATCCGCAGGGGA
Source organism: Gemmatimonadota bacterium (assembly GCA_039930625.1). Lineage (GTDB taxonomy): Bacteria > Gemmatimonadota > Gemmatimonadetes > Gemmatimonadales > GWC2-71-9 > JADJOM01. The sequence continues at coordinate 8,418 of JBDTTN010000008.1, forward strand.
AGGTCCTGCCAGCGGTCTTCAAGCATCGCGTAGCGGCCGGACAGCATGAGGCCACCGAAGGACTCCGGCTTCTCGGTTTCGTATTGGAAGTAGCGTCGCCCGTTCTCCGTCCAGCTCCGCCGCAGCACCCCTGGCGTGATCGCGATCTGGTCGGCGGCTGTGCCGATGACTGCCTTGAGCTGGACCCGGTCGGCGTCGCTGAGGTACTCGCGGCGTCCCCTCGCCCCGGCGGCGTCGGGTTTGGGCATGGGCGGCCTGGGCGCGAGGCCGAGCCGCGTCCGGGCCTCCTCGTCGGTCAGCTCGAACACCGACTGATAGCCGATGATCGGCAGCCAGCGGCGGTCGAAATGTGCGCCGTTGCCGACCATGTCCGTCTGGCTCCTGCTATTGGGGAAGCCACGCGGCCGGAAGGCCACATCGAAGCTGAGCTGCAGCGAGTCGCCCGGCGCGAGCGGACGCTCAAGGGCGTAGATCCGATATTGTAGTTCGTCGTCCACGAGCACCAGCTTCGACGGACGGTCGAACACGACCGAGCGGGTCTCGATCCCCTCCACGGTGAACAGGTGCACCGAATCGATCGCCTGGTCCGACTGGTTCACCAGCCGATAGCTGCCGGCCAGGTCGACCGCCGGCTCGGAGGGATAGATCTCGATGCGCAGGTCGGCGCTGACGATCATCGGCTGGGGCGGGCCCTCGAACTTCTTATAGCGCTTTTCGTACTCGGCCTGGGGCACTCCCGGCCGCCTGCGGTAATCGTTCAGGACGTTGGTGTTGTAGAAGATGAAGCCGCCCAGCGCGAGGATCAGCCCGATCGCGAGGCCAGCGACCCGCGCGGTCGAACCGCCCAGGCGCGCACCCGCGATAGCGAATCTGCGGCGCAGCCCGGGTTCCCGGCCGCGCACCCAGAACAGCTGTGCGATCACGAGCAGCAGCAAAGCCCACGCGGCCCAGTAGAGCTTGAACCAGACGAACGGAGCCACGAACGGGCCGAAGCCGTTCATATCCGAGTACGTCCAGCCGGGATCGGTGCCGTACAGCAGCAGGTGATGCTGAACAAGCCCGAGCGCCGGCAGTGCCGCGGTGGACCCGAAGGCCATCAGCGCGACGATGTGGCCGAGGTACTTGTGATTCACGAGGACGTGGATCGTCAACGCCAGCACAGCGAAGAGCACGTAGTTGGCGAGGTTCAGTCCGAAGAGGATCTTGAGGTAGAGGCCGAGCTCCAGGTGGTAGTACCCCTGGAGCGTCTGGATCAGGACACCCGCCGTCAGGTACACGGCCTGGAACGCCGCGATGATGGCCACGAGCGCCAGGAGACGGCCGGCCAGCAGAGCCCCTTCCGGCACCGGCGCGGCATCGGCGATCTCGGCCAGCCGCGCGTCGCGATCCCGCCACACCATTTCCCCCGTGTAGATCGTGATGAGCAGGTAGATGATGGGTGTGTTCCGCCCGCTGACGGCCTCCCCGGCGACGAGATGTGTGACCGGCCACACGGACGTGTCGAAGAGAGTGTCACCCACGTTCCAGCCCCAGAGCAGGGTGAGGCCCATCGCGACGAGCAGCGCCACGATGAACGCGCGAGCTCTCGTGACGTCCTCGAACGTGGTACGAGCGACGGCGAGCGTCTGGAGCACCCGCGTTCGGAGTTCGAATGAGCCGGCGATGCGCGGCACAGTGCAAACGACCGGCTCGGCGCGCGAAGGCCCTGGATCGACGCTGCCTTGCCGCGCGGTACGTCGCCCGCCCTCGACGTCGGGGTGCGCGAACCGGAATCGGCGCAGGAGCAGCGCGGGCAGGACCGTCGCGAACGCGAGCCAGACCACCCGGTTCCAGAGCATCGGCGCGGGAAAGCCCATGAGCCGCAGATTCCGCTCGGACTCCGTCCAGTACCGTGTCAGGTCATGCAGCGTCCCGAGCCCGGACGGGTCAGCCAGCTGTGCCAGGATCGGGATGGTGATCGCGTCCGGGTAGTTGAGGCCGACGATGGTTCCGATGACGATGCCGATTGCGCCCAGGTACACCGGAATCACCTGCCCGACCAGCATCCCGATCGTGAACAGGATCGCGCCGGCGACAACGAGGTTGGGCAGCGAGAGGAGGGTGAACGACTGCAGGTAAGCGGCGAAGCGGAATGAGCCCACCGTCTTAGGGGACCTCGCCAACATGGTGGCAGCGAAGAGCCCCAGGGGAATCGCCAGGAGGACGAGGGCGTTGACCGCCAGCGAGGCGAGGTAGCGGCCTCCGAGGTATTCGGCCTTGCGGAGCCGGGAGGTGAAGAGCAGCGGGTCCATTCCAGCCTGGACGTCCCGGACCGCCGCATCACCGAAGATCGCCGCCGTGACCAGCATGGCGAACGTCCCGACGAGTACCGACACCCGGGCGAGACGTTCCGCTGAATTGATATTGGCGCCGGCGCCCGCGTCGGCGGTGGCGAGGAACATCCAGAGGGCCAGGAGAAAGAGAATCCCGGCATAGATCCACGTCGAGGCACTGCGGAAGCGGTACTCGACCTCGTATCGGAACACTTCCCGGAATCTCACGACGCCGCCTCCACGCCCGCCGCCCGCCGACCATGATGGCCCGTCATGACGCTGAAGTACACGTCTTTCAGGTCCGGCTCGACCGGCTCGAAGTCCGCGCCAGGCGATGCCTCGGCGTACAGGTGGATGATGTTCCGTCCCGCCAGCAGCTTGGTCGAGATCACGGGCAGCTCGCGTTCGAGCGACGGCAATTCGTCCCGACTCACCGTCCGGCGCCAGATGCGGCCGCGCAGCTCCTCGATCGCGCGCGGCGGCTCCGCGGCAAAGAGGATCTCGCCTCGGTCGATGATCGCCATGCGGGTGCACAGCTCCTCCACGTCCTCGACGATGTGGGTCGAGAGGAGGACCACGCTGTCCTCGCCGATCTCACTCAGCAGGTTGAGGAAGCGGACCCGCTCAGCGGGGTCGAGGCCGGCGGTAGGCTCATCGACGATGATCAGCCTTGGGTTACCGAGGAGTGCCACTGCGACGCCAAAACGCTGCCGCATACCGCCGGAGAAGGTGCCGACCTGCTGCCTGCGCACCTCCCACAAGTTGGTCCGCCGGAGCAGTGACTCGACGACGAGGCGCCGCGCCCCCGGCTCGACGATGCCCTTGAGCACCGCGAAGTGCTCGAGCAGCCGCTCCGCCTTCACGTTTGCGTGGAAGCCGAACGACTGCGGCAGGTAGCCGAGCGTCTTTCGCACCTCGGCCTTTTGGCGCAGCACGTCGATGTCGCCGAGCCGGATCGACCCCTCGTCTGCCTCCTGCAGTGTCGCGATGATTCGCATCAGCGTCGACTTGCCGGCGCCGTTAGGGCCAAGCAACCCGTACATCCCCTGTGGAACGTCGAGCGAGACATCTCTCAACGCCTGGGTGCCGTTGGGGTAGGTCTTGGACAGGTCGCGAATGACGAGTTTCATGGCTTCGAGTCACGTTCGGGGATCAGGTGGGATCGAACTCATCGTGTTCAGATGCCCCAGGGCATCTCACGGAGGTCCAATCCAGGGATCCGTCGTGGTGCGGTCAAAGTACTTTGCCACATCAAGTAAGTCAATAACGCCCGCGCATGACCTGAGGGTCCGCGGCAAGGAACAGGAAACCGTTTGGCCAAAGTGGGTGAAATGACGGATCGGAACATGACCTGGACCCGGCCGGTGGCGGAGCGGCTGACCTAGCCCTCGCGGAGTCGAAGCCTGCTGAGGACTTCGTACACCACCTCGGGGTCCCGTTGCGCGTGCTAATTGAAATGCAGATGCAGAGCGCCAGGCGTCCGGTCGCGCCCCTCGATCTCCCGCTCCATGAGGAAGATCATCCGCGGTGCGGTCCATTGCTGGGCGAGGACGGCCAGCGGACGTCCTGAAGCCACGGACCAGGTCGCCAGGCCACCAGATATGGAGGGCAGATAGCCAGACGGGATCACCGTCGCAAGGCAGACGTCCAACGACGCCTCATCCGGGACTCGAAGCGTCCGAGGATGAGGAGCATCGCCGTCGTCACCGGCGCAGACAGACTCCCGGGTCAACAGAAGATTCATGTCAGCCATCTAACGCGACCCGCTACCGTCGCTGCACGGCGAGCCGCGCCCCGAGACCGACAAACACCAGCCCCATCATGCGCTCCAGCCATCCCCCCACCGTGGGGTGCGACCGAATCGCGCCGCTGATCCGCGCCGCCGAGAGGACCAGGCCAAGATTGAAGGCGATGGCGAGAACAAGAAATAGCTCTGAAGAGTCACGTCGGATTGCCTCGATCAACGATCCGGGAATACGCTACCAGACCGGCCGCTCCCAGGTGGAGTCGCGTTGGGCACGGTACGTCCGGACCACCTGGTGCAGAGGGAGCTGGATCACCGCTCCCGTCAGCCCGGAGTCGGCGACCTGGTAGACCAGCCGGATATGGACTCGGCCATTGGAGAATTCCCCCGCCCAACGGGCCTTGCCCGTGTCCGGCTGGAGATCCACATCTCCCATCGACTGAATGGTCGTCCCGACCCGCTTCCCGGCATGGGAGAGAATCCCCGGCAGGCCACCCGCGGCCGGCACGAACTCGAAAAAGTTCTCCTCGTCGTTGCACGACGCATTCCAGCTCGCCTTGGTGCAGATCGAGGTGCCGTGCCACCGGCCCAGCAGGCTGGGTGTCGGCGTCTGCGCGCAAAGAGGGGAGCTGTGCAGCACGACTCCGAGCGCGAGAAGAGGCAGGTAGCGAGTATTGTCACGTGTCATTGTTCCACCTCGCTGAGACCGCAGCCCAGCAGCCCCATCGTCTCCGTCACCGGTGTGGGCCAGAGCTCCACCGAGACGGTGTTGCCGGGCCCGGAACCAGGGACCAGCAGAAGGAAGTGATTCTCTCGCAAGGACTGCTCGCCCTGTGCCTGAAGACTCTCTTTGGCACCGTCGTAGATCTTCAAAGTGATCTTTCCCGCCGAAAGGAGACGGCAATCCAGCAGCGTGGACTTCACGGGCGTCGACGTGAAGCCGACATTCACATGGCCTTCGTTGTGGAGCCCCCAGAAGTTGATGCCGACTTCACCACCGTCTGCGGTCCCCAGGACAAACGACGGCTTCCAGATCGACAGATGAGCGCCGCCTCGACCGTAGGGAGCGTTCGGCGTCAGCGAGACCGGGGCCCCAAGCATGGGTCGCGCGGCCAGTCCCAGCGCCTGCTGCGCCGCGACCTGCCGTTCCGCCTGTGAGTAAACCGGGACCGGTTTCGCATTGCTGATGCCGCCCTGCATCTGCGGAGTGATCTGCGCCTCGACTCAGGGGCGCTTCAGCATCTGGCGCGCATCGAGCCAGTCGACGAACACCGACGGCCAGTTGATCACTTCGGCCGGGTTGCCCTCGCGAATACCGAAGCCATGGCCGACGCCAGTGAGGATGTGCAGCTCGGCCGTACCTCCGGCACGGCGAATCGAGGCATAGAGGCCTGGAAGCGCTGCGGCAATCGCGGAGTCGTTTTCCCCAGCGAGGAGAAAGGCGGGAGGGGTGTCCTTCGACAGATTGAGGCGACCCGGAATCGACGGATAGATCAGACCCATGAAGGCGGGCCGGGAACTTTCCCGTTCCAGCGGATCGGCGGCGCTCGAGACTCCACCGTCATACCGGGTGCCGGCCAGGGCGGCCACCTCCCCGCCCGCCGAGAAGCCGATCACCCCGATCCGGTCGGCGGAGAGGTGCCACTCGGCGGCTCGGCCACGGACCAGCCGGATGGCGCGCTCGACATCAGCGAGCGCATCGCCCTCGACGGTGTAGCTGGAGCCTGCCTCCCGCGCCAAGCGGTATTTCAGCACGAACGCCGCGATACCATGATCGCTCAGCCACTGCCCCACCCGATAGCCCTCGTGATCCATCCAGAGTTCGCGATGCCCGCCGCCGGGTATCACGACGACCGCGGTACCCGTCGCCGTGGCAACCGCCGGAAGGTAGGGAGTGATCGACGGATGATGCACGCCTGACACGATGTGCTCGCCCAGCTCGGTGAGTCGTACCGCTTCGTGGGCAGTCTTCCCTGCCGACCCGGGGGCGCCGTTGGGCCAGAGGAGGATGGGCTCCTGCTGTAGAGCCGGCGCAGCGGCCGACCCGAGTCGCAGCAGGATGGCGGAGGCGGCCAGGAGCGGAAGGGTCATAGGTGTAGCTCCTGGCCGTCACTGCGGGGATGGCGCTCAGTCGGCCGTATGTTACTTCGTGCGTCGCAGAGGCGCCACACAGGGACTTATCGGTCCGGCGCCCCTGGGTCCGGCACCGTGGGCGTCTGGCCGCGCCGGGGAGAATGCGGATTGGCGCGAAGACGTGCGAGTGACATCATGTGACTTGACGGGAATATGAACCATGAAGTATATTCGCCGCATGGCA